>JACZKR010000010.1 GCA_014859945.1 Paracoccaceae bacterium
GGCCATGACCTGCGCGGCAGTTTTCAGGCGGGGGCGGGTGATCGCCTGATCGGCCACGCGGGCCACGCGGGCGGTGGTTTCATGATAAATCTCCAGCGCCTGATCGGGGGGCAGCACGCCGGCCTGATCCAGAAGGCGGACGGAATGCAGCAGCGGATCATTGGCCTCTTCCGCCTCCACCTCTTCGCGGGGCAGGTAGGTGGTGGGCACATCGGCCCCGGCATGGCCGTAAAGGCGGATGGTGCGGAGATGCAGGAAGGCGGGTTTCTTGCGGTCGCGGACGTAAGCTGCGGCCTCAGACGCCACGCGGAACGTGTCGTAAAGGTCAAGCCCGTCGGCCTTGAAATATTTCAGGCCGGGGCGGGCGGAGAAGGTGGCCTCGATCCAGCCTTTCGGGGTTTTGGTGGAAATGCCGATGCCGTTGTCTTCGCAGACGAAGAGGAGGGGCAGGGGCACCGATTGATAGGAGGTCCATTGCGCGGTGTTGAAGGCGCCTTGCGCGGTGGAATGGTTGGCGCTGGCATCGCCGAAGCTGCAATAGATGATCGCGTCATCGGGCAGGATCTGATGTTCCGGCTTGTGCCGCCGCGCCGCGCCGATGGAATAGGCGGCACCCACCGCCTTGGGCAGGTGGCTGGCGATGGTCGAGGTTTGCGGCGGGATGAAAAGATCGCGCGAGCCCAGCACCTTGTGCCGCCCGCCCGAAATCGGGTCTTCCATCGACGAGGCGAAGGACAGAAGCATATCCCAGGCCGGGTTCTGCCCGGGCACCTGACCGGCGCGGGCGATCTGGAAGGCGGCGTCGCGGTAATGCAGGAAGGCCATGTCGGTGGGCCTGAGCGCGAGGGCGACCGCCGCCAGCCCCTCATGCCCCGAAGAGCCGATGGTGTAGAAGCCTTGCCCCGCCCGCTGCATGGCGCGGCTCTGGCGATCAAGCGCGCGGGTCAGGACGCCCGCGCGGAAGGCCTGCAGCGCGGTTTCCGGCGTCATCGGTCCGGCGGGCGGGCGGCCTGCGGGCAGGTCGCGGGCGGCGACCCGGGCGAGGAAGTTTTCGTGGACGATGGCGGCGCGGTCCATGGCGGGCTTTCCGGATGCCGGCGGCCGGGGGTTTCACACCCCCGGACCCCCGTGGAGTATTTTGAAAGGTGCAAATGCTGAGGGCTTTCTAGGCGATTGAACCGGCCGGCGGAACCGATATTGTCGCCGTGACCTATGTGTAAAGGGAATGG
>JACZKR010000078.1 GCA_014859945.1 Paracoccaceae bacterium
GGGTTGAGGTGGAACAGAACCGCCAGGTTGTGCAGCACCCCGATGGCGGGGTGGTGGCCCGGCTTGCGGTGGCCGAGGCGCAAAGCGTGGCGGCGGGCGATCTGCTGATGGTGCTGGACGGCTCGCTTCTGCAATCCGAACACGCGATTGTCGAGGCGCAGCTTTTTGAAACCATGGCCCACCGCGCCCGGCTGGAAGCCGAACGCGATGGCGCCGCCGCCCCCGATTTTCCGGCCGAGCTGACCGGGCAGGCCGGCACCCGGCCCGAAGTGGCGGCCCTGATCGCCGGGCAGCGCAACCTGTTCGATGCCCGTGCCCAGACCCTGCGCAAGCAGGTGGAACAGCTGGAACAGCGTCAGGCCCAGATCGCCGCGCAGGTCGAGGGCATCCGCGCGCAAGAGGCCGCCCTGTCGCGGCAGATCGAACTGATCGGGCAGGAACTGACCGACCAGCAATCGCTTCTGGCCAAGGGTCTGGCGCAGTCCGGCCGCGTTCTGGCGCTGGAGCGTGAGGCGGCATCGCTGCAGGGCGCGCTGGGTGAGGCGGTGGCGGCGCGGGCCCAGGCCGAGGGGCGGTCCACCGAAGTGGCGCTGGAGATCCTGCGCCTTGCCGACATGCGCCGCGAAGAGGCCGCCACCGGCCTGCGTGACATCGCCCCGCGTGAGGCCGAGCTTGCCGAACGCCGCCGCAGCATCGAACAGCGGCTCAGCCGGCTGGAGATTCGCGCGCCGGTGTCGGGTCTGGTCTTGGGGTTGCAGGTTCTGGGCACGCAGGCGGTGATTCGCCCCGCCGATCCGCTGCTGTATATCGTGCCGCAGGACCGCCCGCTGATCGTGACCGCCCGGCTGTCGCCGCTGGACATTGATGAGGTGCAGCCCGGTCAGCCGGTGCGCCTGCGCCTGCCATCGCTTCCCGGCCGCACCACGCCCGAGATCGAGGGGCAGGTGACGAACATCTCGGCCGATGCGCTGGTCGATCCGGACGGGCGGACCAGCTATTATCGCGCCGAAATAAGGCTGGACCCCGCCGCGGTGGCCCGGCTTGAGGGGCAGCGGCTGGTGCCGGGCATGCCGGTTGAGGCCTTTATCCAGACCCGCGACCGCACGCCGCTGGCCTATCTGCTGCAGCCCTTCACCGACTATTTTCACATGGCCTTCCGCGAAAGCTGAGCGCCACCCTATACAGCGCCGGCTTTTGCGCCTATGGGGGGCGGATCGGCGCGATAGGTCCGGGTGCAGGTGGCGAGGAGGCCTCTGCCGGGGGATGAAGTGCCGGAATACGGGCTTCACGGGCGCATGGCCGCCCCCCAGATGGACAGACAGATGAATGATATGGGCATTGCCGCGCCTTTGGCCGCGGCTCTTGCGGCCAAGGGCTATGAAAGCCTGACCGCGGTGCAACAGGCCGTGCTGGCCGACGGCGTTCCGGGCCGCGACCTTCTGGTTTCGGCGCAGACCGGGTCGGGCAAGACGGTGGCTTTCGGCATCGCCATTGCACCCGAGGTGCTGGATGGTCAGGACAGCCTGCTGTTCGCCGACAAGCCGCTGGCGCTGATCATCGCGCCGACGCGCGAACTGGCCCTGCAAGTCAAGCGTGAGTTCGACTGGCTTTACGGCCCGGCCGGCGCGCATCTGGCCTCATGTGTCGGCGGCATGGACTACCGCACCGAACGGCGCGCGCTGGAACGCGGTGCGCATATCGTCGTCGGCACGCCGGGCCGCCTGCGCGACCACATCGAGCGCGGCAGCCTTGACCTGTCGGCCCTGCGCGCCGTGGTGCTGGACGAGGCGGATGAGATGCTGGACCTGGGCTTTGCCGAGGACCTGGAGTTCATCCTGGCCGCCGCGCCCGAAGACCGCCGCACGCTGATGTTTTCGGCCACCGTGCCGAAAGAGATCGAGGCGCTGGCCGGCACCTTCCAGAAAGACGCGCTGCGCATTGTGGCGCAGGGCGAGGCGCGACAGCACGGCGATATCGAATACCGCGCTTTCTCGGTTGCCGTGCGCGACCGGGAACACGCGATCTTCAACACCCTGCGCTTTCACGAGGCGCAGACCGCCATCGTCTTCTGCAAGACCCGCGCCAATGTGAACCACCTGTTCGCCCGCATGGGCAACCGCGGCTTCCAGGTGGTGGCGCTGTCGGGTGAGCTGAGCCAGACCGAGCGGATGCACGCGCTTCAGGCGCTGCGCGACGGTCGGGCACGGGTCTGCATCGCCACCGACGTTGCGGCGCGCGGCATTGATCTGCCGGGGCTGGAACTGGTGATCCATGCCGATCTGCCCTCGAACCCCGAAACGCTCTTGCACCGGTCGGGCCGCACCGGCCGCGCCGGGCGCAAGGGCACCTCGGTGCTGATCGTGACGCCGGCCGATTTCCGCAAGGCGCAGCGCATCCTGCAAGGCGCCAAGGTTGAGGCCGAATGGGGCAAGGCGCCCTCGGCCGAAGAGGTGCAGGACCGGGACGATGTCCGCCTGATGGCCCATCCCGCGCTGGCCGAAGCGCCGGGCGATGAGGCTGGCATGGCCGACGCGCTGATCGGTCAGTTCGGGGCCGAAGCGGTGGCTGCCGCCTTTGTCCGCCTGTGGCGTGAGGGGCGTTCGGCGCCCGAGGTTCTGTCGGATTCGCTGCCGCCGCCCGCCCCGTCGGCGCCGCGGCCCAAGGGCGATTTCGGGCCTTCGGTATGGTTCCGCATCTCGGTCGGCCATACCGGCCGGGCCGAGGCGCGCTGGCTTTTGCCGAAGATCTGCGATGCCGGCGCCATCGCCAAGGATTCCATCGGTGCGATCCGCGTGCAGCAGGACGTGACCTATGTGCAGCTGGCCGAAGCCGTGGCGGGCCGTTTTCGCGACGTGACCGAGATCGACCGCGACCTGACCATGGAACGCCTGCAGGGCGAGCCTGACCTTGGCCGCGCCGAACGCCCCGCCCGCGCCCCGCGCCCCGAACGGGCCGAGCGTCCGGTCTATACGCCGAAGCCGCCGCGCATCGTCGAGGAGGACGCGGAAGGCGCCGCGCCCGCGCCGGCGCCGCGCCCCCGGACCAGCCGCGACGACACCGAACGCAAGCCCTACACCCCGCGCGAAACCAGTGCCCGCAAGCCTTACGCCCCGCGTGAGACGACCGAACGCAAGCCCTATACGCCGCGTGAATCGGGTGACCGCAAGCCCTACACCCCGCGCCCCGAGGGCGACCGCAAACCCTACAAGCCGCGCGTGGAAGGCGACCGTAAGCCTTATGCCCCCCGCGATGGTGACGCGAAGAAACCCTACACGCCCCGCGCCCGCGCCGAAGAGGGTGACCGCAAGCCCTATGTCATGCGCGACGATGCCGAACGCAAGCCGCGCTGGGATGCCGACAAGAAGGCCAAGTCCACCGCCTACAAAAGCCATGGCGGCAGTGCCGACAAACCGGCGCGCTCCAGCGGCTACAAAAGCCACGGCAGCGACGAACCCGCCAAGCGCACCTATGCGCCCAAGGGCGACGAGGCGCGGCCCTATGTGAAGCGTGACAGCGCGTCGAAATCCACGGGCTACAAGAGCCATTCGGCCGGCGACAAGAAAACCTATTCCAAGGCCAAGCCGGCAGCGCCCAAGACCGATGCCCGCGACACCTCGAAGCGGTTCGTTCCGCCGAAGAAGCCCAGGGCGTAACGCTCAGGGCGCCAGCCGCCCGACCAGCGCCGCATGCAGCGCCGGCCCGGCGGCAAGGATGCCGGGCGCGCGGGCGGCTTCGCTGTTGTAGCTGATCGGGCGCCCGCGCCCGTCGCTGACCACGGCACCCGCGCATCGGCAGATCAGGTCGCCGGCGGCGATGTCCCATTCCCATGCCGGGCGGAAGGACAGCATCGCATCAAACTCTCCGGCGGCGACCAGCGCCAGCCGGTAGGCTACAGATGACCGGAAATGCCGCTGAAACCCGGGCGGGCCGTCGCGCCAGTGTTCGGCCGCAAGGCTGGGCTTCGTGGTCAGGATGCGGGCCTCGGCCAAAGCAGGTCCGGGGGTGGCGCGGATTGGCTGGCCGTTGCGCAGGGCCGGGCCGCCCAGCGCGGCGGCAAAGGTCTGCTCCAGCGCGGGCAGATGCACCACGGCGGCCGTTATCTGCCCCCGCCGCGCGACGGCCAGCGACAAGGCGAAATGCGGCTCACCGGCGATGAAAGACCGGGTGCCGTCGATCGGGTCGATGATGAAGACATGCTCGGCATCCAGCCGCGTGCCGTCATCGGGGCTTTCCTCGGACAGCCAGCCATAGCCGGGCCGGGCGCTGCGCAGGTCTTCCTCAAGGCTGGCGTTCACCGCAAGATCGGCTTCGGTCACCGGGCCAAGGCCCGGTTTGTCCCAGACCTTCGGCCCCGCCTTCCACCAGCCCCGCGCAATGGCGCCGGCGCGCTGCGCCGCTTCGGTCAGCAGGGCAAGATCACGCTCCGGCAAGGGTCAGCCCGTCGATCAGGATCGAGGGGACGCGCGTCGAAAGGTGCATCCGCGCGTCGTTGGCCGGCACCATCCGCAACAGCATGTCGCGCAGGTTGCCGGCGATGGTGCATTCATGCACCGGATGGCGGATCTGCCCGCCCTCTACCCAGAAGCCCGAGGCGCCGCGCGAATAATCGCCCGTCGTGGCGCTGATGGTCGATCCGATCAGCGAGGTTACCAGCAACCCCGTCCCCATGTCGCGGATCAGGTCGCTGCGGCTGGCGCTGCCCTGCGTCAGTTCGACGTTCGAGGTGGCGGGCGACGGCGGGGCCGAGGTGGACCGCGCGGCGTTGCCGGTTGAGGCCATGCCCAGCCGCCGCGCCGTCGCCAGGTCCAGCGTCCACCCGGTCAGGATGCCGTTGTCCACGATGGCGCGGCGTTGCGTGGGCAGGCCCTCGGCATCGAAGGGGCGGCTGCCCGACACGCGGGGGCGCAGCGGGTCTTCGATCACCGAAAGGCCGGCGGGCAGCACCTGCTGGCCCAGCGCATCGCGCAGCCAGCTTGCGCCCCGGGCAATGGCCGCGCCGTTGACCGCGCCCAGAAGATGCCCGATCAGCGAGGCGGCGATGCGTTCGTCAAACAGCACCGGATAGGTGCCGGTGCGCGGCTTGACCGCCCCGGCGCGGGCCAGCGTGCGCTCGGCCGCAAGGGTGCCGATGCTGCGCGCGTCGGGCAGATCGGCCTGAAAGACGCGGGATTCGCCGGCATAGTCCCGCTCCATCGCGGTGCCCTCGCCGGTGAAGGCCACGGCGGAAACCGACCGGCCGGTGCGGGCATAGGCGCCGGAAAAGCCGTTGGTGGCGGCCAGATGCACCTCACGGAAGGAATAGCCGGCCGAGGCTTCGACCTGGGTGATGCCATGCTGCGCCATCGCAGCCGCCTCGGCCGCGCGGGCGTCGGCCTCAAGCGCGGCGGGGGCGGGTTCGGCGGCAGGGTCGGCCAGTTCCAGCGCGGCGATATCCCAGCCGCGCGCCAGCTGAGCGGGGTCGGCCAGCCCGGCGGTCGGGTCTTCGGGGGCCTCGCGGGCCATGGCCACTGCGCGTTCGGCCAGCCGCTCAAAGGTCGCGCGAGAGGTGTCGGAGGCCGAAACGCAGGCCTGCCGCCCGCCGATCAGCACGCGCAGGCCCACTTCAACCCCCTCGGCCCGTTCCGCCTGTTCCAGCTGGCCCGCCCGGATGTCGATGGACAGGGCGCTGCCCGATACCGCCATGGCATCGGCGGCTTCGGCGCCCGCGCGCCGGGCGGCGTCAAGCAGGGCTTCGGTCAGGCGTTGAAGGTGCTGGGTCATCGGTCCATCCGGTTGCGGCTGCCCGCCAGACCTTCATCCTTCGGCGGCGGATTTCAACCCCCGGCAACGAAAAGACCGCCCGGCATGCGGGCGGCCCGGGTTCAGGTGCAGCGGTTACTGAAGCTGCTGGCCGTTGGCGTAGAAGTGTTTGTCCCTGAACTCCAGCGAGGAGGTCAGGTCATCCGGCCCGGTGACGGGCCGGGCCAGCATGGCAAGGCCCATCCGCGCGCCCATCAGCGCATCTTCGGGCATCAGGCCCATCGCCATCAGCTTGTCCATCAGCGAGTTCACGCCCAGAAGCTTGAAGTCAAGCTTGCCGGTCGGCGCCGGGAAGCCGCCGAAAGTCGCAAGGTCGGTGTTGTCGAAGGTCAGCGCGCCGTTGCCGCTGATTTCGGCCCCCGCCACCTTGGCGCGGATTTCGGTGATCTCCAGCGCGTTCAGCGCCGCCGGCGGGGCATCGCCCAGGGCTGCCATCGCGTCGTCATCGGCGATATCGGTGGTCACCGTCATCTGGCCCTTGGTGTCGATGATCAGCGTTGCGGGGTCATGCGGAATCTGCCCGGTCGGGTCCACCATCGCCCAGAGGTCTTCGGGCACCGCCAGGTCGATCAGCTTGAAGACGGCGGTGAAATCCTGCGGCGTGTCCGATTTCGCCAGCGGCACCAGGAAGTTCATCGCGCTTTCGGCATAGCTGAGGCTGACCTGCGGCAGCGGAATTTCCGGCCCCGAGATGGCGATTTCCACCCCCTTGCCCGAGGTGGCAAGCAAGAGCCGCGCCGCGTCCATCGCCAGTTGCAGGCTGCCGCCCTGCGAACCACCGCGGATCATGGTGGGGCCGGTGGGTTCGGTGACGTTCATGTCATAGGCGACAGCGCCGTAGCTGACCGAGAAATCCATGGTGGTGCCGGCTTTCAGGGCTTCGCCAAAGTCCTCCATGTCGACGCCCATGAAATTCCCCGCGGCCTTGCCCGACAGGCCGGCGACGCTGGCCGTCATGTTCAGGTCGGTCTGGGTTTCGGGGTCTTTGACCACGGCCTTCAGGTTCAGGCTGTCGGCTGAAAACTCGGAATCCAGCGTCTTGGCGGTGTCGGTGCCGGTGACAAGGTAGTGGCCCGCGATGTTGGCCATGGTCGCGGCCACATCGGCGCCGGCTGCGGCGGCATCCTGACCATCCACCTTGGCCAGCCGGATTTCCACCGAAGGCGCGGCAAAGGCATAGTCGGTCGCATCGGCCGTGCCGCTGGCGGTCACCACCATGCCCGGCTGGCTGACGGTGATTTCGGCCGAAGTGCTGTCGGCGGCGTTGTCAAAGGTCACCGCATAGCTGTCGGTCATGGTGATCTCGACCGTGCCATCGCCCTTGGCGGTAAAGCGCACCTCGGGGATGGTGCTGACAACCGTGATGCCGTCTTCCTCGCTTGTCATCGTCAGGTCGGACACCACCAGCGCATCGCCGCTTTCGGTCGCGGTGCCGGTGATGGTCTGATCATAGGATGCCGAAAGGTCCTGCCAGTTCTGCCAGACTTCGGCGGGCGTCACGTCGGCCTGCGCGGCACCGGCAAACAGGGCGATTGCGGCGGTCGATCCCGCCAGAGACCAGTGTTTCATGACATAGCCTTCCATGGAAATTTCGGGCGCAAGCATCCGGCGGCAGGGGCAGAGGGTCAAGGGATTCCATTGACAAGTCAGGCATCCTGACGGTCTTTGTCACCGGGCAAAAAGCCGGAGAAAGCCATGCAGGGCAAGGTCGTGATCATCACCGGGGCAAGCCGGGGCATCGGTGCCGCGGCGGCGCGTGTCTTTGCCGCAGCCGGGGCGAAAGTGGCGCTTCTGGCCCGCAGCGGCGATGAGATCGCGGCGCTTGCGGCGGAAATCGGCCCCGGGGCGCTGGCCCTGCGCTGTGATATCGCGCAGGCGGCTGAGGTTGATGCGGCGGTGGCGCAGGTGGTGGCGCAGTTCGGGCGGCTTGACGTGCTGATCAACAACGCCGGCGTGATCGACCCCATCGCCCCCCTGACCAGCGCCGATGCCGATGCTTGGGGCCGGTCGATCGACATCAACCTGAAGGGCGTTTTCCACGGCATCCGCGCCGCCGTGCCGGTGATGAAGGCACAGGGCGGCGGCACGGTGATCACCGTCTCGTCGGGTGCCGCCACCACGCCTTATGAGGGGTGGAGCGCCTATTGCGCCGGCAAGGCGGGGGCGCTGATGCTGACCCGCGCGCTGCATCTGGAAGAAGCGGCGCATGGCATCCGGGCGCTTGGCCTGTCGCCCGGCACCGTGGCCACCGAGATGCAGGTGAAAATCCGCGCTTCGGGCGTGAACCCGGTCAGCCAGCTTGATCCGGCGGTTCACATTCCCGCCGAATGGCCGGCGCGGGCGCTGTTGTGGATGTGCGGCGCCGAAGCCGATCCGTGGCTTGGCAAGGACATCTCATTGCGCGATGAGGCGGTGCGGAAAGCGGCAGGATTGATCTGATGATCGGTGTTCAGGATACCGGCGCCCTGTGGGTGCTGACGCTGCGGCGGCCGGAAAAGGCCAATTCGCTGACGCGGACCATGCTGGAGGGGCTGGACCGGGCGGTGCGCCGCGCCACGGCGGAAGGCGCCCGCGCCATTGTGCTGACGGGGGAAGGCAAGGTGTTCTCGGCCGGCGCCGATCTGGATGAGGCGCGGGCAGGGCTGGCAACGGCCGCGGTCTGGGAAGACCTGTCCTCGGCCATCGCTGCCTTTCCGGGGCTGAGCATTGCCGCGCTGAACGGCACGCTGGCCGGGGGAGCGATGGGTATGGCGCTGGCCTGCGATATCCGGCTGGCGGTGCCGGGGGCGAAGTTCTTCTACCCGGTGATGAAGCTGGGCTTCCTGCCGCAACCCTCTGATCCGGCGCGGCTGGCGGCGCTGATCGGCCCGGCGCGCGCCAAGATGATCCTGATGGGCGGGGCAAAAGCCGAAGCCGCCGAGGCGCTGTCCTGGGGTCTGATCGACCGCATCGTTCCGCCGGAAGAGCTGATGCCCGCCGCCCTGGCGTTGGCGGCCGATTGCATTGCCGCCACGCCGGAACATGTGGCGGCCATCCGGCGGATGATCGGCTGATCCGCCCCCGGTGCTTGTCTTGCCCGGCGTTTCTTGCCACAGGATGGCAAGGTGCGGGTGCAGGCGGGGGTGGTGATGGGCGGTCAGTCGGAACTGGCGGATAAGCTTTCGGCCTGGGTTGCAGAGGCTGGTCAGGTGGCGATGGGCTGGCTTCTGTCGCCCGCCGCATGGTCGCAGTTCGCGCTGCTGGCGGTGGCCTTCATTGCCGCCCGGATCGTCAGCCGGCGGCTTGCGCCCCTGCTGTCACGCCTGATGGACCCGGGCGCGCGGACCGGCCTTCTGGCCGACCTGCGCCGCTTCACCTCGGGCTTTCTGCCGCTGTTGCTGCCGGTGCTGGCCTATGCTTTCACCGCCACGGGCGAAGAGATTACCCGGTCGCTGTTCGGGTCGGGCGATGTGATCGCCTTCGGCAAGCGCGTCTTCTTCTTCATCGCCGCGCATATCTTCGTGCGTGAGGTGCTGACCGATCCGTTCCTGCGGCTTCTGGGCCGCTATGTGCTGATTCCGGTCGCGGCGCTTTATGCGCTGGGCATCCTCGATGACATTAACACCCGGCTGGACGAAACCGTGGTGTCGCTGGGCAACATCCGCTTTTCGGTGCTGGCGCTGATCCGGGGGGTGATTGCCGGCAGCCTGCTGTTCTGGCTGGGGTCGTGGTCGAACCGGCAAAGCGCCGACTATATCAAGAAGCAAGAGGAACTGCGCCCCGCCACCCGCGAACTTGCGGTCAAGGCGGCCGAAGTGGCGATCTTCGGCGCGGCGTTCCTGCTGCTTATGTCGATCATGGGCATCGACCTGACGGCGGTAGCCGTGCTGGGCGGTGCGCTGGGCGTTGGCATCGGCCTTGGCCTGCAGCAGATCGCGGCGAATTTCGTGTCGGGCATCATCCTCTTGGTGGAAGGGCAGACGACCGTCGGCGATTACGTTGAACTGGACGGGGGCGAGAAGGGAACCATCGTCAAGATGACCGCCCGCGCCTGCGTGCTTGAGACGTTTGACGGCAAGTGGATCGTGGTTCCGAACGAACATTTCATCACCAGCCGCGTCGTCAACTACTCGGATCAGGGCAGCGCCAACCGCTATGAGGCCGAGTTCTCGGTTTCCTACGACACCGACATCAACCGCGTGCCCGACATCATCGAGGCGGCAGTGGCCAAGCTGCCCTTCGTGCTGACCCAGCCAGACGGGCCGGATTGCGAGTTGCGCGGTTTTGGCGAATCCAGTGTCGATTTCGCGGTGGAATACTGGGTGAACGGCATTGATGACGGCAAGAACCGCTACGGCAGTCCGGTGCTGTTTGCGATCTGGAACGCGCTGAAGGAAGCGGGAATCGAGATGCCCTTCCCCCACCGCGTGGTGGAACTGCGGGGCAGTCTGCCGGGCGTCAGGACGTGAGCGATCGGCCCGACGCGCTGGTGATCGGGGCCGGCCCGGCGGGGCTTATGGCGGCCGAGGAGCTGGCGCGCGCCGGCCGCCGGGTTCTGGTGGCCGAAGCCCGGCCCAGCCCGGCGCGCAAGCTGCTGATGGCGGGGAAATCGGGGCTGAACATCACCCGGGATGAACCGCCGGCGGCCTTTGCCGCGCACTACCCCGAAGGCTGGATTCGTCCCTATACGGCCGAATTCGGGCCTGAACAGGTGATGGATTGGTGCCGCGGGCTGGGGCAAGAGGTGTTTACCGGCACCACGCGGCGGGTCTTTCCGCGGGCGATGAAGGCCTCACCCCTGTTGCGCGCCTGGCTGGCCCGTCTGGCCGGGCTGGGCGTGACCCTGCGCACGCGCTGGGTCTGGCAGGGGTTTGACGGCGACGGGCTGCGCTTTGCCACGCCCGAAGGCGACAGGGTGCTGACCCCCGCTGTCACCGTGCTGGCGCTGGGCGGCGCAAGCTGGCCCCGGCTGGGGTCCGATGCCGCCTGGGTGCCATGGCTGGTGGCGCGGGGGGTTGCGGTGGCGCCCTTCCGGCCGGCCAACATGGGCTTTGCCGTGAACTGGTCGGCCCATATGACCCGCCACTTCGGTCAGGCGATCAAGGGCGCGGCGCTGTGCGTCGGCGACCGGCGGGAACGCGGGGAGTTCGTCATCTCGGCCCGGGGGGTTGAGGGCGGCGGGATCTATGCGGTCAGCCGTGAGTTGCGCGAGGGGGTTGCGTTGGCCGTGGATTTGCTGCCGGATGTGTCGGCCGATCAGATTGCCGCGCGGCTGCAACGGATGAAACCCTCGGAAAGCCTGCCGAACCGGCTGCGCAAGCTGGGTCTGGCGCCCGCCGCCGCCGCGCTGGTGATGGAGTTCGGCCGCGCCATGCCGCCGGCGCAGGCAGTCAAGGCGCTGCCGGTACCGTTGGCCGGCCCCCGCCCGCTGGACGAGGCGATTTCATCGGCGGGCGGCATCACGGCGGACAGCCTGACCCCCGATCTTGAACTGCGCGCGCTGCCCGGCATCTTTGCCGCCGGCGAAATGCTTGACTGGGAGGCGCCGACAGGTGGCTATCTGCTGACCGCCTGTCTGGCGACCGGCCGGCACGCCGGCCGCGCCGCCGCCCGAACCTGATGCTTATGGAGGCCTGAATGCGTCTTTTCTCTTCCCCCGCCACGCCGTTCGGGCGGATGGCCACGGTCACCATCCATGAATGCGGGCTGGCTGGCCGGGTCGAGGTGGTTCACGCCTCGGGCACGCCACTGGACCCCGGAACCATGCCGGTTGCGCAGAACCCGCTGGGCAAGATCCCGGTGCTGGAACTGGACGACGGCCGGGCGATCTATGACAGCCGGGTGATCTGCCGCTATCTCGATCATGTTTCGGCCTCGGGGCTTTATCCCGAAGGCCCCGCGCTGTGGGATGTGCTGACGCTGGAGGCGACGGCGCACGGCGTCGCCGAAGCGGCGCTGCTGATGGCCTATGAATGGCGGCTGCGGCCCGAGGAACTGCGTTTTCAGCCCTGGGTCGAGGGGCAGTGGAGCAAGGCCGCCCGCACTTTGGATGCGGTGGAATCGCTGTGGACCCCGCTGCTGGAAGACCCGCTGACCGGCGCGCATATCGCGCTCGGCTGCGCGCTGGGCTATCTGGATTTCCGCCATGATGCCCGCGGCTGGCGTGAGGGCCGTCCGCGCCTTGCGGCCTGGGAAGCGGGCTTTGCCGCGCGCCCCGCGATGCTGGCCACCCGGCCCGTCGGCTGAGCCGTTAGGAAGCCTGGGCTGCGCCTTCAAGGCCACGGCTTCCGACAAAGCGGTTTTCCGCGCCCCTGCGCGCCTTTGACCGCTGGACGGACCGCGCAAGCTTGTTTAAACCCGCCCGGCAAGGCTGCGGGAAACTGCGGCCGCAAGGTTTATGGGCCGCATGCCCGGCGGCCACGGAAGGGAGAAGATCTCGTGTCCCACGCAGACGATCACGCAGGCACCCGCAGGGATTTCCTGTACTATGCAACCGCCGGGGCCGGCGCCGTTGCCACCGGCGCGGCGGTCTGGCCGCTTGTGAACCAGATGAACCCCTCGGCCGACACCCGCGCCCTGGCCTCGATCTTTGTCGATGTCTCGGGCATTGCGGTCGGCACGCAGCTGACCGTGAAATGGCGCGGCAAGCCGGTGTTCATCCGCCGCCGCACCGCGGAGGAAATCAAGGCCGCGCGCGACACCGCGCTGACCGATCTGGTGGACCCGCATGCCGAGAACGCCAACAAGCCCGGCGCCGATGCCTCGGACGCCAACCGCTCGATGGACGAAGCCGGCGAATGGCTGGTGATGATGGGCGTCTGCACCCATCTGGGCTGCGTGCCGCTGGGCGACGGCGCCGGAGATTTCGGCGGCTGGTTCTGCCCCTGCCACGGGTCGCACTATGATACTTCGGGCCGTATCCGCAAAGGACCGGCGCCGCGCAACCTGGACATTCCGGTGGCCAAGTTCGAAGACGAAACGACGATCAAGCTCGGGTAAGGAACAGCAACATGGCCGGTATTCCTCACGACCATTACGAGCCCAAGACGGGCATCGAGAAGTGGCTTCATTCCCGTCTGCCCGTTGTCAGCCTTGTCTATGACACGCTGATGATTCCGACGCCCAAGAACCTGAACTGGATGTGGATCTGGGGCATCGTCCTGGCCTTCTGCCTTGTGCTTCAGATTGCCACCGGCGTTGTCCTGGCGATGCACTACACGCCGCATGTCGACATGGCCTTCAAGTCGGTCGAACATATCATGCGTGACGTGAACGGCGGGCACATGATCCGCTATCTGCACGCGAACGGCGCTTCGCTGTTCTTCTTCGCCGTCTATCTGCACATCTTCCGCGGTCTTTACTACGGGTCCTACAAGGCCCCGCGCGAAGTGACCTGGATCGTCGGCATGCTGATCTATCTGGCGATGATGGCGACGGCCTTCATGGGCTATGTGCTGCCCTGGGGTCAGATGTCGTTCTGGGGCGCCACGGTGATCACCGGTCTTTTCGGCGCGATCCCCGGCGTTGGCCCGGCCATTCAGGAATGGCTGCTGGGCGGCCCGGCGGTGGACAATGCCACGCTGAACCGCTTCTTCTCGCTGCACTATCTTCTGCCCTTCGTGATCGCCGCGCTGGTCGCCGTTCACATCTGGGCCTTCCACACCACCGGCAACAACAACCCCACGGGTGTTGAAGTGCGCCGCGGGTCGAAGGAAGAGGCGCAGAAGGACACGGTTCCGTTCTGGCCCTACTATGTCATCAAGGACATTTTCGCGCTGACCGTCATTCTGGTGGTGTTCTTTGCGGTCGTCGGCTTCATGCCGAACTTCCTTGGCCACCCCGACAACTACATCGAGGCGAACCCGCTGGCGACGCCCGCGCATATCGTGCCGGAATGGTACTTCCTGCCGTTCTACGCCATCCTGCGCGCCTTCACCGCCGATGTCTGGGCCGTCCAGCTGGTCGAGTTCCTGAGCTTCGGCATCATCGACGCCAAGTTCTTCGGCGTGCTGGCCATGTTCGGCGCCATCGCCTGCATGGCGCTGGTTCCGTGGCTGGATACCTCGTCGGTGCGCTCGGGCAAGTACCGGCCCAAGTTCAAGGCGTGGTTCTGGCTTCTGGCCATCGACTTCGTGGTGCTGATGTGGGTGGGCGCGATGCCGGCGGAAGGGATCTATACCTGGATCTCGCTGATCGCGGCGACCTACTGGTTCGCCTACTTCCTGATCATCCTGCCGCTTCTGGGCGTGCTGGAAAAACCGCTGCCGCAGCCGGCCACGATCGAGGAAGATTTCAAATCCCACTACGGCACCCCGGCCGAGTGACAGAGAGGACTGACTGAGATGTTCCGCAAAATCGCAATCAGCGCCGTTTCTGCCCTTTGCCTGACCACCGGCGCGGCCTTTGCCGCCGGTGGCGAGGGCGGCCATGTCGAGGATCATGCCTTCTCGTTCGAGGGGCCCTTCGGCACCTTTGACGAGCATCAGCTTCAGCGCGGCCTGCAGGTTTTCACCGAAGTCTGCTCGGCCTGCCATGGCATGAAGTTCGTCCCGATCCGCTCGCTTTCCGATGAAGGCGGGCCGCATCTGCCCGAAGATCAGGTGCGCGCCTATGCCGCCCAATTCAGCGTCATCGACAAGGAAACCGGTGAAGAGCGTGCGGCCGTTCCGGCCGACAACTTCCCGGCCAACACCGGCGCCGGTGCGCCGGACCTGTCGCTGATGGCCAAGGCGCGTGCCGGCTTCCACGGACCCTACGGGCTGGGGATCAACCAGTTCTTCCGCGGCATCGGCGGGCCCGAGTACATCTACTCGGTGCTGACCGGCTATACCGGGGAAGAAAAAGAGGAAGCGGGTTCGACCTTCTACGAAAACCACGCCTTCTCGACCGGCTGGATCGCCATGACCCCGCCGCTCTCGGATGACGTGATCACCTATCAGGACGGCACGCCTGCCACCGTGCATCAGATGGCCGAAGACGTGTCGGCCTTCCTGATGTGGGCGGCCGAGCCGCATATGATGGCGCGCAAGTCGGCCGGCTTCAAAGCGGTGATCTTCCTGATCCTGCTGTCGTCGCTGCTGTATCTGACCAACAAGAAACTGTGGTCGGGCATCAAGGGCAAGAAGACGCACGCTTAAGACGCCAACTCAGCTTTGGCCCTCAACCCCCGCCACTGGCGGGGGTTTTTCGTTTCATGACCCCAGATAGGCGCGCAGGGCCGGCGGCGGATCGGCAAACAGCGCGGCCGTGGGCACCGGTGCCGCCGCCACCCCATCGGCTACCAGAACCGACATTTCGGCAAATCGCCGGGCGTCGGCCGGGTCATGGGTGACCATCAGCACCGTCGCCCCGGTTTCGCCGGCAACTTCGGCAAGAAGATCAAGCATTTCCGCCTTCAGCGCCGGACCAAGCGCCGCAAAGGGTTCATCCAGCAAGAGCATCGGCCGCGCCCGCAACAGCACACGGGCCAGCGCGGCGCGGCCAAGCTGCCCGCCCGAAAGCTGCGCCGGCTTGCGGGCGCCCATGCCGCCAAGGCCCACACGGTCCAGCACACTGGCCACCTGCCGGTGCTGCTCCGGGCTTAGCCGAAGGTCTGGGCGTAGGCCAAGGCCCAGGTTCTGGGCTACGGTCAGGTGGGGGAACAGGTTTTGATCCTGGAACAGGATGCTCAGCGGCCGGTCGCCCGGCGCCACCTGCGCCAGTTCCCGGCCCTGCCACAGGATGCGGCCCGACGCCGGTTGAAGAAACCCCGCCAAAGCCATGAGGAAAGTGGATTTTCCGGCACCCGACGGGCCGATGACGGCCGCGCGGGCGCCGGCGGGCAGGCTCCAGTTGGCCGAAAGCCGGAAATCGTCCTGCACCAGCAGCAGGTTGTCAAGCGTCAGCATGGCGTGCCCCCAACCTGTCAAATGCCCAGAACAGCGCGAAACTCAGCGCCACCAACAGCAGCGCCGCCGCGCCCGCCGCCTCCATCCGGTAGGCGCCGGCCAGACGCTGCACCATCAGCGGCAGGGTGGCCTGCCGTTCACCCGCGAAAAGCGCGATGACGCCCAGATCGCCCATCGACAGGGCGGCGGCAAGGCCGGTGCCAAAGCCCAGAGGCCGCGCTAGACGGGGCAGGACCACCCGGCGCAGCCGCTGCACCCCCCGCAGCCCCAGCGATTCGGCCAGCCGGCCATAATCGGCCTGCACCTGCCGCGCCTGCGGCAGCAACAGCCGCACCAGATAGGGCAGCGAGAGCGCGGCGTTCACCAGAACCGTCACCGGCAGGGCCAGCCGTTCCACTGGCGCCAGCGGATGCACGATCAGGAACATCCCCGTCCCCATCACCAGCCCCGAAGCGGTCAGCGGCAGCATCCCGGCCAGTTCGGCCCAGCGGTGCCCCGCCACCCGTGCCTGCACCAGCGCCAATGCGCCCGCCATCGCCAGCAGCGCCGAAATCACCGCCACGACCAGCGACCGAACGGCCGCCTCAAACACGCCGACGGGCAGCGACAGCAGCCCCGCCGCGCCGCGCAGGGCTACCGCCAGCAGCGGCGCCAGCAGGAAGGCCGCCGCCAGAGCGATGACGGTTGCATCCGCCATCCGGCGCCAGCCGCGCGCTCGAGGTGCCGGCCCAGACCGGCGCCGAAGCCCTCGGCCACGGCCAGCCGCATGGCCGCCAGCGTGACGGCGGCGCACAGCAGGAACTGCACCGCCGCCAGCAGCGCCGCCCGGCCCAGATCGAAGTCAAACCGCAGCGCCTGATAGATCGACAGTTCAATCGTCGAAGCCCCCGGCCCGCCGCCCAGCGTCAGCGCCACGGCGAAAGAGGTCAGGCACAGCAGGAACACCAGCACGAAGGCGCCGGGCAGCACCGCCCGCAGCATCGGCCATTCCAGATGCCGGAACTGCGCACCCGGCCCCATGCCCAGCGATTGCGCCAGCCGGAACCGCTCGGCCGGGATCGCCTGCCAGCCGTGGACCAACATCCGCGTCGCCAGCGGCAGGTTCAGGAAGACATGGGCAAGAACGACTCCGTGCAGCCCGAAGACCGAAAACGCCGGCAGGCCCATGGCCTGCAACACCCCGTTGACCGGCCCGCTGCGGCCGAAGATCGCCAGCAGGCCCAGAACGGCAACGATGGTCGGCAGCAGAAAAGGCGCCGCCATCAGCCGCATCAGCGCCCCCCGCCCCGGAAAGTGCCGCCGCATCAGCGCGCGGGCCAAGGGCACCGCCAGCAGGGCCGAGACGCCGGCCGACAGCGCCGCCTGCAGCAGCGTAAAGCGCAGGGCAGAACGGTCGGGCGCGGTCAGCTGCCAGCTTTCCGCGCCCATGGCCGTGACCAGCGCGCTGCCCCCCGTCAGCGCGACGACGGCCAGCGCAACGCAGGCCGGGATCAGCGGGCGAGGGCGGCTTGCCATTCGGCCACCGCTGCATCCCGTGCCGCGCCGGCCGCGTCCGAGGACATCAACAGCGATTGCGCGGGCTGGATCAGCGTTTCAAACCCGGCGGGCAGGCCGGCTGCGGGAAGATTGGCCGGATACATCCAGTTCGTGGTCGGGATCACCGATTGCGCCGCATCGCCCGCCAGATAGGCCAGGAAGGCGCGCGCAAGGTCGGGCTGGTCGCTGCCGGCAAGGATGCCAGCCACCTCGACCTGCAGGTAATGGCCTTCGTCAAAGGCGGCGGCGGCCTTGGTATCGTCGGTTTCGGCGATCAGGTGGTAGGCGGGCGACGTGGTGTAAGACAGGACCATATCCGCCTCACCTTCCAGAAACATGCCGTAAGCCTCGGACCAGCCGGGGGTGACGGTGACGATGTTGTCGGCCAGCGCCGCCCAGATCTCCGGCGCGCGGTCGCCATAGGCCGCCTTGACCCACATCACCAGCCCAAGACCGGGGGTGGATGAGCGCGGGTCCTGGATCAGAATCTTCAGGTCTGACGCCGCCAGAGCCTGCAGGCTTTTCGGGGGTTCCGGCAGCCTGGTCTTGTCATAGACAAAGGCGAACCAGCCCCAGTCGAAGGGCAGGAACAGCGAGTCGTCATAGGCCACGGGCAGGCCGGTGACGGCAGGCTGCCCGTGCGGCGCGAAAAGCCCGCTGGCCGTAGCGGCGGCGGTCAGGTTGGTATCAAGGCCCAGCACGACATCGCCGTCGGACTGCGCGCCTTCCAGCTGCACACGCGCCAGCAGGGCGGCGCCGTCGCCCGCTGTCACAAAGCGCACATCGCAGCCGCAGGTGGCCTCAAACCCCTTTTCGATCTGCGGGCCGGGGCCCCATTCCGAGGCGAAGCTGTCATAGGTCATGACGGTCAGAACGGGCGTGTCGGCCTGTGCAAGCGTTGCAAGGCAGGACAGGGCCGCAGCAAGTGGCAGGGTCTTCATGGTATCCTCCAATTGCGACGGAATGGCCGGGATGGAGGATTTCCATGCACCTTCCCTCCGCCGGTATGATCCGGTTCAGGTTCAACGGGTCCGCTTGCGCATCTCAGCCCTTCCGGGCACCCCGAGGTGATGGTGAACATAGCGCCGCTGATCCGGCGCGCAAGACCCGTTATCCGGCAGCCCGGCGGGAGGCGATGGAATCGAGCCCGGCTTCGAACGCGGTCTTGGAGGCGTCATAGCAGGCGCGGATATGGCCCAGGTCGATATCGGTGCTGCCCTGCGCCGCCGCGTGTTCGCCCGCCTGACACAGCGCCGCGAAATCGGCAAAGCCCAGGTTCAGGGCCGCACCTTTCAGGAAATGCAGGTCAGCCTCTAGCATGTCGGCGGGCCGGCCGGGCAGCAGGCGCAGCACGGCATCATCCGCCTCTTCCAGAAAAAGCGAGACGACTTCAGCGAAATCCTCTGCGCCGATCTCGGCCCGCAGTTCGTGAATTCTTTGCCAGTCGATCATCCCCTTACCGCAAAAGCGGCCTCCGAATTCGCACGCCGACAGCGTGGTGCCCGCCGGTTAACAACCCGTAAGCGCCGGGCCGGCAATCCGGAGAAGTTTACACTTCACCTTCCCTTAAGACCACGGGTCCAGAACGGCATGACGAAAGGATGCCGATTTGCCCGTGCCCGATCTGCGATCACCGCCCCAGATGCCGCCGGCTGCACCCTGCAGCCTGCCGGCCGTGCTGGTGGTGGATGACAGCCGCGCCCAGCGCCGGATGATCGGGATGCAGCTGGCGCGCTGGGGCTATCAGGTGACCGAGGCCGCTTCGGGAGATGAGGCGCTGCAGCTGTGCCAGACGCAGCCTTTTGGCCTGATTCTGTCGGACTGGATGATGCCGGGCATGACGGGGCTGGATTTCTGCCGCGCGCTGCGGGCGCTGCCGCAGGAAGGCTACGGCTATTTTATCCTGCTGACCTCGAAATCCGACAAAGCGGCGATTGCCGGGGGGCTGGAGGCCGGGGCGGATGACTTTCTGACCAAACCCGTCAGCGCGGATGAGCTGCGCGCCCGTCTGCGGGCAGGTGAGCGGATTTTGGGCATGCAGAACGAACTGATTGCCAAGAATCACCTGCTGGCCGACGCGCTGAGCCAGATTCAGCAGCTGTATGATTCGCTCGACCGTGACCTGATCGAGGCGCGGAAGCTGCAGCAGACGCTGGTGCGCGACCGGTTCCGTGATTTCGGTGCGGCCTCGGCCAGCCTGATCCTGCGCCCCTCGGGCCATGTGGGCGGCGATCTGGTGGGCAGTTTTGCCATCAATGCCAGGCGGATCGCGGTCTATTCGGTGGATGTCTCGGGCCATGGCGTGGCCTCGGCGATGATGACGGCGCGGCTGGCTGGGTTGTTGTCGGGCGCCTCACCCGATCAGAACATCGCGCTGATCGCCGGGGGCGACGGAACGCAGGATGCCTGGCCGCCCGAGGCGGTGGCGGCGCGGCTGAACCGGCTGATGCTGGAGGAACTGCAGGTCGATCAGTACTTCACCATGGCCTATGCCGAGATTGACCTGCCGACTGGCGAATGCCGGCTGGTGCAGGCCGGCCATCCCCATCCGCTGGTCCTGCATCCCGACGGCGGGGTCAGGATGCTGGGCGAAGGGGGCCTGCCGATCGGGCTGGTTGAGGGCGCCGAATATCAGCGCATCACGCTGCGCCTGCGGCCGGGCGACCGGCTGCTTCTGGCGTCAGACGGGGTCACCGAATGCCCTTCGCCTGATGGCGCCGAACTGGGTGCCGAGGGGCTGAACCGCATCCTTGCCGGCCATGCCAGCCTGCCCTCACCCGACCTGCTTGAGGCGATGATCTGGGAGATCGCCCGCCATGCCGGGACCGAGGATTTCCCCGACGATATCTCGGCTCTGATACTTGACTATCGCGGCAGTTAGAGCCGCAAAATCCGCGCCAGCATCGCCCGGTCTCCGGCATTGCCCAGCTCGCGTAGCGCGGCCCTGACATCCATCCAGACGGCGGTATGCCCCGGCTCGCTGGGCGGGCCCACGCGCAGGACGGGACGCGCGATGTAGATGGTGCAAAGCTTCTCTGCCCACAGATCGTACTCCGGCATGTAGCAGAACCGGCGGAAGGCGCCAAAGCGGCGGATCCCACCGATATGCCAGCCGGTTTCCTCCATCACCTCACGGTGCAGGGCGGCGACGGGATGTTCTCCGGGGTCGATGCCGCCGCCGGGCAACTGGAACTCTGGCTGCGGGTTGGCCTGATGGGTGGTCAGAATGGAATCGCCCTCCAGCAGCACCGCATAAACCCCCGGCCGCCGCCGGTAGCGCTGCCCCGATTTCACCGCTTCGCCGTAACGCCGGATCGTCATTGCCCTTGGACCTTCGGTTGCCCTGCCTATATAGGCGCGATATGCCATTGAATGGCACAGCCAGGAAACCCCGATGAACGCCGAACAGATTGCCTGGGACGATACCGTCCTGCCCTTCCAGCTTGACCGCTCTGACATCCGCGGCCGCGTCGCGCGGCTGGATGGCGTGCTGGAGCAGGTGCTGCGCCAGCACAGTTATCCCCCGGTGATCGAGGCGCTGGTGGCCGAGGCGGCGCTGCTGACGGCGCTGATCGGCCAGTCGATCAAGCTGCGCTGGAAGCTGAGCCTGCAGATCCGCGGCAAGGGCGCGGCCCGGCTGATTGCGACCGACTATTACGGCCCGGGCGAGGACGGAGAGCCGGCGCGCATCCGCGCCTATGCCAGCTATGACGCCGACCGGCTTGACCACGGTGCGGCGCCCTTCAGCCAGATCGGTGAGGGGTATTTCGCCGTGATGCTGGATCAGGGCAGCGGGATGCAGCCCTATCAGGGCTTTACCCCCATCGCCGGCGGGTCACTCAGCGCCTGTGCCGAGACCTATTTCGCGCAGTCCGAGCAGTTGCCCACGCGATTCTCGCTGACCTATGGCCAGTCGCAGGTGCCGGGCGGGGTCAGCCATTGGCGCGCAGGCGGCGTGATGCTGCAGCATATGCCTACCGCGGGTGGTGCCGTCGCGGCCGAAGGTGGCTCGGGCGAGGGCGGGCTGTTGACCCATGCCGATATCCTGTCGGGTGATGCTTCGGAAAACTGGACGCGGGCGAACCTGCTTCTGGATACCGTCGAAGAGATGGAGCTGATCGGCCCCAGCGTGACGCCGACCGACCTTCTGGTGCGGCTGTTTCATGAAGAAGAGCCGCGGGTGTTCGAGGCGCAGACGGTTCGGTTCGGCTGTTCCTGTTCGGCCGACAAGGTGCGGCAAACCATGTCGATCTATTCGCAGCGCGACATTGCCAAGATGACGACGGCGGCAGGAATCGTGACGGCGGACTGCCAGTTCTGCGGTGCGCATTATGAATTCGACCCCAAGACGCTGGGCTTTGAAGGCAAGGATGCCTGAGATCGACCGCCTTCGTGATGCGCTGGCGCGCCCCGGAGGCGAATCGTCCGATTTCGACCTGAACCCCGGTATCCAGCTGCCGCCCGGCCGTGTGCTGCGGCCGGCGGCGGTGCTGATCGCGGTCTGGGGTGACCGGGTGATCCTGACCAAGCGGTCCTCGCATCTGAAGCATCATCCGGGCCAGATCGCCTTTCCGGGCGGCAAGCAGGACGCGGGCGACCCGACGCCCGAAGCCGCCGCCCTGCGTGAGGCGCATGAGGAAATCGGTCTGCCGCCCGGTCTGGTGGAAATCTGGGGCCGGTTGCCAGCGCATGAAACCGTGACAGGGTTCAGCGTGACACCGATTTTGGGCCATATCAGAGACGATTTTGCGCCAATGCCTGAGGCGGGCGAGGTGGATGAGGTCTTCACCGTGCCGCTGGCCCATGTGCTGAACCCGGCCCGCTTCGTGGTCGAGCGGCGGCGGTGGCTGGGCCAGTGGCGCAGCTATTACACGGTTCCTTACGGCCCCTATTACATCTGGGGGGCGACCGCGCGCATTCTGCGCGGTCTGGCCGCGCGGGTGGCAGAATGAAGATTACCGGGGCCTGGCTGACCGATCCGGCCACGCAGGCGTTGTGCGCGGCGGTCACGGCGGCCGGTCACCGCATCCTGTTTGTGGGCGGCTGCGTGCGCAACGCGCTTTTGGGCGTGCCGGTTTCGGATATCGACCTTGCAACCGATGCGCGGCCCGAAACAGTCTCTGACATTGCCGAAAGCGCAGGTTTTCGGGTGGTTCCGACCGGGATTGACCACGGCACCGTGACGGTGATTGCCGGGGGTGTCCCGCATGAGGTGACGACCTTCCGCCGCGATGTGGAAACCGACGGTCGTCGCGCCGTCATCGCCTATTCCACCGAACTGGCCGAGGATGCGGCACGGCGGGATTTCACCATGAACGCGCTTTATGCTGATGCTGTGGGCAATGTCGTCGATCCGCTGGGCGGGCTGCCCGACCTTTTGGCGCGGCGGGTACGGTTTGTCGGCGATGCCGGCACGCGCATTGCCGAGGACTACCTGCGCATCCTGCGGTTCTTCCGCTTTCACGCTCATTTCGGCAATCCGGATGAGGGGCTTGACGCCGAGGGCCTGGCCGCCTGTGCGGCAGGAAGTGCAGGAATAGAGACACTTTCGGCCGAACGCATCGGGGCCGAGATGAAAAAACTGCTGGCCGCGCCCGACCCGGCGCCTTCGGTCTGCGCGATGGCGCAGGCGGGCATCCTGCTGCAGGTTTTGCCTGGGGGCGACCCGCAGTTTCTGGCGCCCCTGGTGCATGTGGAGGCCGGGCGCCCGCCCCGCTGGCAGCGGCGGCTTGCGGTGCTGGGCGGCGATCTGATCCGACTGCGGCTGAGCAAGGCCGAAACAGTCACTGTTTCAGCTATTCGGGACGAAATCGGCAGCCTGCGCAGCCCTGCGGCCCTAGGGTTTCTGCATGGGGCCGAGGTGGCGGCGGATGTGCTGCTGATCCGGGCGGCGATGCAGCTGGCGCCGCTGCCCGAAGGCTGGCCGGCCGAGGTGGACCGCGGGGCTGCGGCACGCTTTCCGCTGCGCGCAGCCGACCTTGCGCCGCTGGCGGGCCCCGATCTGGGCCGGCGGCTGAAACTGCTGGAACAGCGGTGGCTGGCCAGTGATCTGCGGCTGGACAAGGCGGCCTTGCTGCAGAGCAGCGACGATTGAGGGGTGACAAAGCCGGAACCTTCGGCTACCCCTGCCAGCATCGAAGCGAAGGAGCGCGGCATGGATAACGGGATTTTTGTTCGTCAGAGCTGACCGAACCGATCCCGTCTGGCGGTTCGCAAGCAACCGCCACCAGTCCAATAAGCCGTTCCGCCTTATGAGGCCGCTTCATGTTCCGCTTCTTTGAGAATCTCGTCGATCCCTACGCCAGCTATGCGCAAACCGACACGCCGCCGCGCAAGCTGTGGCCGTTCCTGCGTGAATATATCCTGCCCTTCCGCACGGTTTTCGCCGTCACCGCCATTCTGTCCATCGCCAATGCAGCGCTGGATGTGGCGCTGATATGGTATGTCGGCCGGCTGGTTGACGTTCTGGCCACCGGGCAGCCGGCGGCGGTCTGGGCAAGCCACGCATGGGAGATTCTGGCGGTGGCCTTCGTCATTCTGGTGATCCGGCCGCTGGTCGCGGGCACCGATGTGGCGCTGCTGCACAACACCATCCTGACCAATTTCGGCACGATGATGCGCTGGCGCGCCCATGCCCATGTGCTGCGTCAGCCGGTGGGCTGGTTTGAAAGCGATTTCGCCGGGCGGATCGCCAACCGGATCATGCAGGCCCCCCCGGCAGCGGGTGAGGCGGTGTTCCAGACCTTTGATGCGGTGGCCTTCGCCTCGACCACGCTGGTGGGTGCCGCGATCATGCTGGCAGGGGCGGATGTGCGGCTGCTGCTGCCGCTGGTCCTGTGGTTCGCGGGTTATCTGGCGCTGATGCGCTGGACGATCCGGCGGGCCGGCCCGGCGGCGACAGCCAGTTCTGACGCGCGCTCGGCCGTGACGGGGCGGGTGGTGGATGCCTATACCAACATCCACTCGGTCAAGCTGTTCGCCCATACCGACCGAGAGCTGGCCTATGGCAAGGACGCGATCGAGAATGCGCGCGCCACTTTCCAGAAGGAAATGCGCATCGTCACCACGATGGATATCGTTCTGACGGCGCTGAACGGCCTGCTGATCGTCGGTGTCACCGGCTGGTCGATGTGGCTGTGGTATCAGGGTCAGGCCTCGGTCGGCGCGGTGGCGGCGACGGCGGCGCTGGTGCTGCGGCTGAACAACATGACCTATTGGATCATGTGGGCGACGACCAACCTCGTCTCGAACCTGGGCGTGGTGCAGGAAGGTATGCAGACCATCACCCAGCCTGTGACGCTGACCGACGCGCCGGCGGCAAAACCGCTGGAGTTCCGGGCCGGTGAGGTGGTGCTGGACGGCATCTCGCACCATTACGGGCGGGGGTTCGGCGGGCTGCAGAACGTCACGCTGGCCATTCGTGCGGGCGAAAAGGTGGGCGTTGTCGGGCGCTCGGGCGCGGGCAAATCGACCTTGGTCAAGCTGATCCTGCGGTTCTATGACACGGAATCGGGGCGAATCCTGATCGACGGGCAGGACATCAGCAAGGTAACGCAGGACAGTCTGCGCGCGATGATCGGCATGGTTCAGCAGGATTCGAGCCTGTTGCACCGGCCCGTCCGCGACAACATCCTTTATGGCCGGCCGGATGCCACCGAAGAACAGATGATCGCGGCGGCGAAGCGGGCCGATGCGCATGACTTCATCCTAGGGCTGGAAGATCCGCAGGGCCGCAAGGGCTATGATGCCCATGTGGGTGAGCGGGGGGTCAAGCTTTCGGGCGGGCAGCGGCAGCGGGTGGCGCTGGCGCGGGTCATCCTGAAGGACGCGCCGATCCTGATTCTGGACGAAGCCACCAGTGCCTTGGACAGCGAGGCCGAGGCGGTGATTCAGGACGCGCTTTTCGGCGTGATGCAGGGCAAGACGGTGATCGCGATTGCGCACCGGCTGTCCACCATCGCGCAGATGGACCGGATCGTGGTTCTGGAAGATGGCCGGATCGCCGAGCAGGGCAGCCATGCCGAGCTTTTGTCGCGCAATGGCCTTTACGCGCGTTTCTGGGCGCGACAGTCTGGCGGCTTCATCGGCATGGATGATGCATGAACCCGCTGATCTTCGGACCCGCCATCCCGCCTTTCGCCGAGGCGGAAACCTCGCCGCCGCAGCGTCTCTGGCCCTTCTTCGGATGGGCGATGAAGGGGGCCTGGCCCGGGGTGCTGTGGGCCGGGTTCTGGTCGGCGGCCGCCGGCTCGCTTGAGGCGGTTTCGGCCACGATTCTGGGGCTGGTCGTCGATGCGGCGGCCAGCACCCACCCCGAAACCGCGCTGGCAGACCATTGGCAGCTGGCGGCGTTGTTCCTGGTGTTCTACCTGCTGCTGCGGCCGGCGATCTTTGGCCTGAACACGGCCGCCGCCTCGGTCCGGCTGGAGCCGAACCTGTTCCCGCTGATCCTGTCGCGCGTCCATCGCTGGACGATGGGGCAGGCGGTGACCTTCTTTGACAATGATTTCGCCGGGCGGATCGCGCAGAAGCAGATGCAGACGGCGCGGGCGGCGACCGATGTGATCTCGGGCACGATCGAAACGGTGGCTTTCGCGCTGGCCTCGGTCGTGGGGTCGGTGGCGCTGTTGATGGCGATTGACCTGCGGATTTCGGCGCTTCTGCTGCTTTGGGTGCTGGCTTACTGCCTGTTCATCCGGGGCTTCCTGCAGCGCATCCGGGGGGCGTCGGCGGCGCGGGCGGCGGCGCGGGCTATGGTGACGGGGCAGATCGTTGATACCGTCACCAACATGAAGACGGTCAAGCTGTTCGCCCATGCCGAACATGAAGACCGCGCCGCGCTGGAGGCGATGGGCAGCTTCCGCGCGCGGGCGACGGAATACGGCATCATCTCAAGCTGGTTCCGGCTGTCGCTGATGGCGCTGGCCGGGGTGCTGCCTGTGCTTCTGGTGGGAGCGGCCGCCTGGCTGTGGATGCAAGGTGGCGCCACGGCGGGCGATATTGCGGCGGCGGGGGCGATTTCGTTCCGGCTGGCGCAGCTGACCGGCTGGGTGTCCTTCAGCCTGATGGGCATCTTCGGCAATCTGGGTGAGGTCGAGGACGGCATCCGCACCCTGACGCCGCCCTACACGCTGGCCGATGCGCCGGATGCCACGGAACTGGGCAGGATTGCGGGCGATGTGCGTTTCGATGCCGTCACCTTCGCCTATGGCCGCAAGTCCGAAGCGGGTCGCGGCGGGGTGGCGGGCATCAACCTGCATATCCGGCCGGGCGAAAAGATCGGCGTCGTCGGCGCCTCGGGCGCGGGGAAATCGACGCTGGTTTCGCTGCTGTTGCGTCTCTATGACGCCGAACAGGGACGCATTCTGATCGACGGGCAGGATGTGCGGCACGTCACGCAGGAAAGCCTGCGGCGGCAGATCGGCATGGTCACGCAGGAAACCGCGATGTTCAACCGCACGGCGCGCGAGAACATCATCTACGGCAATCCGGCCGCGACCGAGGCGCAAATGATCGCCGCCGCGCAGGCCGCCGAAGCGCATGAGTTCATCCTGTCCCTGCGCGATCATCAGGGCCGCACCGGCTATGACGCCTATTTGGGTGAACGCGGGGTCAAACTGTCGGGCGGGCAGCGTCAGCGCATCGCACTGGCCCGGGCCTTCCTGAAAGACGCACCCATTCTGGTGCTGGATGAGGCGACCAGTGCGCTGGATTCCGAGGTTGAGGCCAGCATTCAGGCCGCCCTTGCCCGGGTGATGGAGGGCAAGACGGTTGTGGCCATTGCTCACCGCCTTTCGACCATTGCCGAGATGGACCGGATCATCGTACTTGACGAAGGCCGCATCGTCGAGGAAGGCAGCCATGCCGACCTGCTGGCGGGTGGTGGGCTTTATGCCCGTTACTGGAACCGTCAGTCGGGCGGCTTCATCGGCACCGACGAGAAGGGCACCGCGTGAGGATTACCATCGAACGGCTGGGCCATCTGGGCGACGGCATCGCCCAGACCGAGGCCGGCCCGGTTTTTGCCAGCGGGCTTCTGCCCGGCGAGGTGGCCGAGGGCACGCTGACGGGCGACCGGCTGGGCGATGTGCGGATTGTCACGCCCTCGCCCATGCGGGTCAAGGCGCCGTGCAGTCACGCAAAGCTGTGCGGCGGTTGCCTGATGCAGCATGCGGCGGACAGCTTCGTCGCGGACTGGAAAGAAGGCATCGTGCGCGGCGCGCTGGCGGGTCAGGGGCTTGAGGCGCCGTTCCGGCCCATGGTCACCTCGCCCCCCCGGTCACGCCGCCGCGCCACGCTGTCGGGGCGCAAGACCAAGGGCGGCGTGCTGATGGGCTTTCATGCCCGCGCCTCCGACATGATCGTGCCGGTGCCGAATTGCCAGCTTCTGCACCCCGGTTTGGTCGCGGCCTTTCCGGGGCTTGAGGCGCTGGTGCGGCTGGGCGGCAGCCGGTCGTCCGAGGTCAGCCTGACCGTTACCCACAGCCTCGATGGCCCGGATGTGGCGGTTTCGGGCGGTAAGGAACTGGATGGCGCGCTGAGGATGGACCTTGCCCGCATCGCCGAGGCCCACGGCATCGCCCGCCTGACCTGGAGCGATGAGACGGTTGCCCTGCGTGCCGCGCCCCGGCAGCGGATGGGGCGTGCCACGGTCACCCCGCCGCCCGGCGTCTTCCTGCAGGCCACGGCCGAGGGCGAGGCGGCGCTGCTGGCGGCCGTCCGGGATGCCATCGGGCCGGCCCGGCGCATTGCCGATCTGTTCGCGGGCTGCGGCACCTTCACCCTGCCGCTGGCCGAAACCGCCGAGGTGCTGGCGGTTGAGGGCGAAGCTGCCATGACCGCCGCGCTGGAGAAAGCCGCCCGCGGGGCCGAAGGGCTGCGCCGGATCACCGTTCAGGCGCGCGACCTGTTCCGCCGCCCGCTGGAACCCGATGAGCTGAAGGCCATCGACGCCGTGGTCATCGACCCGCCGCGCGCCGGGGCCGAGGCGCAGACCGAACGCCTTGCCGCCGCGAAGGTGCCGGTGATCGCCTCGGTGTCCTGCAATCCGGTGACCTTTGCCCGCGATGCCCGCGTGCTGACCGCCGCCGGCTATGTGCTGGACTGGGTGCAGGTGGTTGACCAGTTCCGCTGGTCGGCCCATGTCGAGCTTGCCGCCCGGTTCCACCTGCCCCGCTAGGGCGGATCGCGATCCAAGACAGGCTAGCCGTTGGAAATGTCGCGTATCTCTTTCAATCAGGTGAAGCTGATTGAAAGAGATACGTCCTAACGAAAGCGTGAGCCGCCGACCCTCTGGTCAGAACGGCCGAATTCGGCTATCGGCTGGGAAAAAATAATGGGGCAGCGGCAGTCATGACCACAAGGCGCAATTTCATCCTGACGTTATCCGCACTGGCGTTGACCGCCTGCGGAAACAGCAAGTTCCGCCGCTACAACGGGCCGGAGGTGACTTCGGTTCAGGTGCAGAAGGCCAACCGCAAGATGTACCTTCTGCACAATGACAAGGTGCTTAAGGCCTATGACATCCGGCTGGGTGGCAACCCCATCGGCCACAAGCAGTTCGAGGGCGATCAGAAGACGCCCGAAGGCGCCTATTACATCTCGCACCGCAACCCGAATTCCACCTACCACCTGTCGCTGGGCATCAGCTATCCGAACGAGGCGGACCGCGCCTATGCCAAGTCGCAAAGCAAGTCGCCGGGCGGGGATATCTTCATCCACGGGGCGCCGCCGAAGCGGATCCGCGACAAGGTGAAGAACACCGACTGGACCGCGGGCTGCATCGCGGTGTCGGACAAAGAGATTGAGGTCATCTATTCGATGATCCGCCCGGGAACGCCGATCTACATCCTTCCCTGAGGGGCCGGCGGGTCAGCCGCCGGTCAGGAAGGTCCACCAGATCTTGCCACCCTCTTCCTGGAACCAGGAAAAGCCGGCTTCGCGGGCGCGGGGATCAAGAAGGATGTCGCGGGTGTCGGGCTGAGCCATCCAGGCCGACAGCGTTTCAAGCTCGGTCTGGTAGGTTTCCGAAATCAGCTCGCCCAGGAACTTGCCGGCGTAGCCGACGCGCTGCACCCGCACCAGCGGCGAAGACCCGTCCGACCCGAAGTGCCACGGCCGGTTCTGCACCGCCATGTCGCGCGAATGGGTCAGCGCGGCGGCATTCAGCGCGGCGTTGAAGGCCAGCGGCATCGCGCCCTTGGCCTGCCGCAGGGTGTTGACCGAGTCGAGCAAGCGGTAGGGAATCTTCTCGGCCTCGGCCGGGGTGATGCGATAGACCCGCGGCAGGGGCTTGCCATCCGAACCGATGCGCGGCTCATCCGTGCCGCCCACGCAAGCCGCCAGCACGGTTGCCGCGCCGCCCATAATCAGAACTGTCCGTCTGTCCATCATCTCTTCCAGTGCCAATGCCCGGTTTTCCCGCGTTCCTACCCAATCGCGCACAAAGGTTCAAACCGAACTCTGCGTGAGATGGCCGATCCCCGCCGACTGCGATTGCCCGGCAGGCGGCTTTGCCGTATGAGCGGGCATCCCGAAACGCCCCCCGCAGCTGCCGCTCCGGCGTTCGTGAATGGAAACCTGGGCCGCGCTCCCGTAAAACGGCGCAAATGACGGAGATCGCCCATGACTGATCAGAGCAAGCGGGCACTGAACCGCCGCCTGTTTCTTGGTGCCGCTGGCGCGGCGCTGGCCGCCGGGCTGCCCGCCCGCGCGCAGGAAAACTCGACCGAGATCATTGCTCCGGTCACCAGCCCGGTGCGCAACAACGTTTCCAGCTTCCGCATGGTGGACTGGCAGGAACACTTCAAGACCCTGAAGAACGGCGCGATTCTGGCCGATCTGACCTCGCGCGCGGTGCATTACTGGTCGGAAGACCAGTCGATCTATCGGCTTTACCCGTCTTCGGTGCCGCTGACCGAAGACCTGACGCGGCGCGGCTATACCGAGGTCGTGCAGAAGGTGGTCAACCCGACCTGGCGGCCCACCGCCTCGATGCTGGAGCGCCATCCCGAATGGCCGCCGGTGGTTGAAGGCGGGTCGCCCGACAACCCGCTGGGCACGCGCGCGCTCTATCTGGGATGGCCCGCCTACCGCATCCACGGCACCCATGACACCCGCAAGATCGGCCGCCGGTCGTCGTCGGGCTGCGTCGGGCTTTACAACGAACACATCGAAGAACTTTTCGGTTTCGCGAAAGTTGGCACGCAAGTGTTGCTTATTTGACGACATTCCTCGCGTCCTCTGCCCACCCGCCGCTGGCCCGATTGCAAATCACCGGCGACTGTCAGTAGAGGTCGCGCCACGAGGAACAGTCTTGGGTGCATGCCGCCACCTCTGAACCCTTTGACGGCATGCGATATCTGGAGGTTAACATGAAGAAACTTGCGCTCGCCGCTGCCCTGTCGCTGGCCGCCACCACCGCTTTCGCCGGTGGCGTTGCCGAACCGGTGATGGAGCCGGAAGTTGTCGAAGCCGCGACCTCGTCGTCGGCCGGTGGCATCATTGTCCCGCTGCTGCTGCTGCTGGTCATCGCCGCTGCCGTTTCGTCGTCGTCGGGCGAATAATCCATCGGCGCAAGCCGGTGAAGCGGCAGTCCCCATACGGGGGCTGCCGTTTTTCTTTGCGGCGGGTGTTGTAAGAAAACCGCAGCATTCAACAGACTGCGCAGGCAAATCCGCTGCATTTGCCTTGGCGCCGGGCCTCTGCAATTCTGCCACAGCATAATTCCGCGCCGCGCCCCCTGCCCGGCGTGAACCCCAATGCTGTGGAGATGTCGATGAAGAAAATCGCCCTTGCTGCCGCCCTGTCGCTGGCTGCCACCACCGCCTTCGCCGGCGGTGTGGCTGAGCCGGTGATGGAACCCGAAGTTGTCGAAGCCGCGACCTCGTCGTCGTCGGGCGGTATCATCGTTCCGCTGCTCCTGCTGCTGGTCATCGCGGCGGCCATCGCATCGTCCTCGGGCAGCGAAACGCCGAGCTGAAAAATCCTGGCCCGGATGCCCGGGCCGCAACATCGAGTGAGAACTGACATGAAGAAACTTGCCCTTGCCACCGCCCTGTCGCTGGCCGCCACCACCGCCTTCGCCGGCGGCGTTGCCGAGCCGGTCATGGAACCCGAAGTTGTCGAAGCCGCGACCTCGTCGTCGGCCGGCGGCATCATCGTTCCGCTGCTGCTGCTGCTGGTCATCGCCGCTGCAATCTCGTCGTCGGGCGGCGAAAACGTTCGTTGAGCTTTCGGGGGGCCTGCCCCCCGTCAGTGTCTGAAGGACAAAGCAATGAAAAAGATCGCTCTTGCTGCTGCCCTGTCGCTGGCCGCTACCACCGCCTTTGCCGGTGGTGTGGTTGAGCCGGTGATGGAACCCGAAGTTGTCGAAGCCGCGACCTCGTCGTCGGCCGGTGGCATCATCGTTCCGCTTCTGCTGTTGCTGGTGATCGCCGCTGCCGTTTCGTCGTCGGGCGGCGACAACTTCAAGTAAGTCCACAGTGGGGGCCCTGGCTCCCGTTCATTTCCGAAGGATCACTGCCATGAAGAAGATCGCCCTTGCCGCAGCCCTGTCGCTGGCCGCCACCACCGCCTTCGCCGGCGGCGTTGCCGAGCCGGTGATGGAACCGGAAGTTGTCGAAGCCGCGACCTCGTCGTCGTCGGGCGGCATCATCGTTCCGCTGCTCCTGCTGCTGGTGATTGCTGCGGCGATCGCGTCGTCCTCGGGCGACGAAGTGATCATCGACGGCTGAACGGATTGAAGGGGCCGAAAGGCCCCTTCTTCACATCCAGCCCTGCAGGTTTTCGGCGATTGCCGCCGTCAGCGCATCTATATGCGCTTTTTCTGCATTAAGGCAGGGGATGTAGGTAAACTCCTCACCCCCCGCGTGCAGGAAGCTTTCGCGGATTTCGCCGTTGATCTCTTCCAGCGTCTCGATGCAGTCGGCGCTGAAGGCCGGCGCCACGACAGCGATGCGCTTTTTCCCCTGACGCGCCAGTTCGGCGACATGCTCAACCGTATAGGGGCGCAGCCATTCCTCGCGGCCAAAGACGGACTGGAAGGTGGTGATGATCTCACCCTTCTCCCAGCCGAGCCGTTCGCGCAGAAGGCGCGAGGTCTTCTGGCACTGGCAGTGGTAGGGGTCCCCTTCCATCAGATAGCGTTGCGGCATGCCGTGGTAGCTGGCGATCAGATGGTCGGGGCGCTGTGACAGCCCGGCATAGGCCTGTTCGACCGACCGGGCCAGTGCGTCGATATACAGCGGATGATCGAAGTATTCCGGCACGGTGCGGGCGGCGGGCTGACGCTTTTCCTTCATCAGCGCGGCAAAGAAGGCATCGTTGGCCGTGGCCGAGGTGGCGCCGGCGTAATGGGGGTAAAGCGGGAAGAACAGGATCTTCTCGCAACCCGCCTGCACCATCGCCCGGACCTTCGACGCGGTTGAAGGGTTGCCGTAGCGCATGCAGAAATCAACCATCACCCTGTCGCCATGGGCGGCCGACATGCGTTCGGCGATGGCGGCGGTCTGTTCCTTGGTAATGGTCATCAGCGGGCTTTCGCCCTTGTCGTGATTCCAGATCAGCTTGTAGTTCGCGCCGCTGGTGAAGGGGCGTTTCGTCAGGATGATCAACTGCAGCAGTGGCTGCCATTTCCAGTCGGGAATGTCGATGACGCGCTTGTCCGACAGAAACTCGCTCAGGTAGCGCCGCATCGACCAGTAGTCGTAATGGTCAGGCGTGCCGAGGTTGGCCAGAAGCACGCCGACCTTCGGTTGCTTCACCGGCGGATGATTCGCCGGGGCATGGGCCAGCCGCCCGGTTCCTGCCGCCACATCGGTCATGCGCTTGCTCCTTCGCTCGCTTTCCTGACCCGAGATAAAGCAGGGCGGCCCGCGGTCAACCGTCCTCGCGCGGCAAGGGACGTTCGGCCGCATTCAGCGCCTCGGCCAGACGGGCGGCGGCGGAACCCGGGCGCAGGGGTTTCTGCTGGCTGTCATGGGGCGCCCAGCCGGTCAGGCAGATGATCTCGAACGTCGCGGGAATGCGGCCGTCGGGGCGGCCGAACCGCTCGGCATAAATCCCGGCAGCCCGCAGCAGAACCGCCCGGCGGGTCGGGTACCGCAGCCGGGCGGCCAGCGCATTGCCTTCACCCATGGCGCGCAGATCGGCCATCAGGTGAAAGGCGTCGCGGTAAAGCACGGTCTTGGTAAAGCTGTCTGCGACCGGCAGGGCAAAGCCCGCGCGCTGCAACAGCGCGCCCAGATCGCGAATCTCTCCCATCGGCAGGACGCGGGGCGACAGACCGCCGGTCACCTCGGCCTCTGCCTCGGCCAGCGCGGCGCGCAGTTCATGCAGCGTCTGACCACCGGGCAGAAGGCCCAGGAACAGCCCGTCCGGTTGCAGGGCGCGGCGGCACTGCACCAGTTGACCGACCGGATCGTTGGCCCAGTGCAGCGCCATGGCATGCACCACCAGATCATGGGCGCCTTCGTGCAGCGCCAGCACCTCATCATCGGCCACGGCGGGGAAATCGGGCCAGACCGCCGGAAAACCGCTCACCACCACCGGCGCCGTAAAGGTTCTGTTAACCTCGGTCAGTCTTTCCTGAGCCTCATCGGCGGCCTCTTCCTGCAGGAAGAACTCGGTCGCGCGGGCGCGGTTGCGAAGCAGGGCTGCGCGGTCGGTCAGGGCGGGCGGTGTCATGGGCCGCGAACATAGGGGACGGCCATGGGATTGCAAGCGACGCTGCATCTGATCTACCCGCCGCGTTGCCTGTCCTGCGACGCGCTGGTGACCACCGATTTCGGCCTGTGCGGCCATTGCTGGCGCGAGACGCCCTTCATCTCGGGTCTGGTCTGCGACCGCTGCGGCACGCCCCTGCCCGGGCAGGACAGCGGGCAGCCGGAATATTGCGACGATTGCCTGACCATCGCGCGGCCGTGGAACCGGGGGCGGGCGGCGCTGCTGTATCGCGACAACGCGCGCCGGATGGTGCTGCAGCTGAAGCATGGCGACCGGCTTGATCTGGCGGGGCCGGTGGCGGGTTGGCTTTTGCGGGCGGTCCAGCCGATTCTGGAACCCGGGATGCTGGTGGCGCCGGTGCCGCTGCACTGGATGCGGCTATTCCGGCGGCGCTACAACCAGTCGGCGCTGGTCTCGGCCCGGCTGGCGCGGAACGCGGGGCTGGACCATTGCCCCGACCTGCTGATCCGCCGCCGCGCCACCCCCAGCCAGGAGGGGCGGGACCGCATGGGGCGCTTTGCCAATCTGGACGGCGCGCTGGCGCTGCACCCGCGCCGGGCGGGGCGGGTGAAGGGCCGCCATGTGCTGCTGATCGACGATGTGATGACCTCGGGCGCCACCTTTGCCGCTGCGGCCGAGGCCTGCCTTGCAGGCGGCGCAACGGCGGTATCTGTTGCGGCACTGGCCCGCGTTGCGAAGGATGCCTAAATCCTTATAGTCGCGCCCGACAAGGATAGGCCCAGATGAAACCCGTCGAGATCTACACCACCCCCACCTGCCCCTACTGCATTGCCGCCAAGCGCCTGCTGACGAAGAAAGGCGTCGATTTCACCGAGATCGACGTGGCGGCCGACCCCACCCTGCGCCTGAAGATGACCGAGCGCGCGGGTGGACGGCGCACCGTGCCGCAGATCTTCATCGGCGGCATCCATGTGGGCGGCTGCGATGACATCCACGCGCTGGACCACGCCGGCAAGCTTGACCCGATGCTGGCGTGATGCGTGCGGCACTGGTCCAGCTGAACGTCTCGGACGATCCGGCAGCGAACCTGCCGGAAACGCTGGCGCTGGTGCAGGCGGCAGCGGCCGGTGGCGCAGAGTTTGTGCTGACGCCGGAATGCACCAACCTGCTGTCATCGAACCGCGAGCATCAGCGCAGTGTGATCCGCAGTGAAGCCGATGACCCGACGCTGGACGCGTTGCGCCAACAGGCCGCCGCTTCGGGCATCTGGCTGCTGATCGGGTCGCTGGGGCTGACCACGGGCGATGCGGATGGCCGCTTTGCCAACCGCTGTTTCCTGATCGCGCCCGATGGCAGCATCGCGGCGCGCTATGACAAGATCCACATGTTCGACGTGAACGTGTCGGAAACCGAGGTTTACCGCGAAAGCGCCGCCTACCGGCCGGGCGCACGCGCGGTTCTGGCGCAGACGCCTTTTGCCGCCGTGGGGATGACGGTCTGCTACGATCTGCGCTTTCCGCATCTGTTCCGTCGGTTGGCCAAGGCGGGGGCACAGATTCTGACCGTGCCGGCTGCGTTCAATGACACCACCGGCCGCGCCCATTGGGAGGTGCTGCTGCGCGCCCGGGCGATTGAGACCGGATGTTTCGTTCTGGCCCCGGCGCAGACCGGCCAGCATGCCGAAACCGCGGGCCCGGGCAAGCGCCGCACCCATGGCCATGCGCTGGCCGTGGCCCCCTGGGGTGAGGTTCTGGCCGATGCCGGCACCGAACCCGGCGTGACCTTTGTCGATCTGGACCTGAGCGAGGTGGCAAAGGCCCGGGGCCGCGTGCCGTCGATCACCCACGACCGGGACTTCGACGGGCCATGAGCGAGCGCACCGACGATCTGGCGATCACGCTGTTTGGTGAGCTGTTCATGGCCGATCAGCTGGCGCGCAACCGCATCTCGCGGGCGCTGCCCAAGGGTATGGAGCTTTCGCATTTCTCGGTGCTGAACCATCTGGCGCGGATCAACGACGAACGCACCCCGGCGCAACTGGCGCGGGCCTTCCATGTGACGCGGGGGGCGATGACCAACACCTTGTCCAAGCTGGAATGGGCCGGGCACATCCACATCCGCCCCGACTGGGACGACGCGCGGCAGAAGTTCGTGGCGATTTCGCCGGCGGGCCGCGCGGCGCGTGATGCGGCGGTGGCCTCGGTCGTGCCGCTGATCGCCGATGTCGTGACGGCGCTGGGCGCCGACAAGGTGCGCGCCGTGCTGCCGGTGCTGCGTGAGTTGCGTCTGCGGATGGAAGGCGAATAGCGCCTTGCCGTAAGCCGGGGCATCGCCCATCTTCGGGCCATGCGGATTACTTTTCTCTCGTCCGATATCAAGGCGGCGCTCTGGCGCTTTTACCGGCGCACCGAACAGGCCGAGCTTGATCTGATCGCAGCGGGGGTGGCGTTCTATGCCTTTCTGGCGATCTTTCCGGCGGCAGCGGCGGTGATTGCGCTGTGGGGTTTCTTTTCGAACCCCGAGGTGATCCGGCAGGAAATGGCGCTGATGCGGCCGCTGATGCCGCCCGATGTCTTTGTGCTGATCTCGGGTCAGGTCGAACAACTGATGACTGCGACGACCCGCAGCCTGGGGCTGACGACGATTCTGCCGACTGTGCTGGCCCTGTGGTCGGCGCGGGCCGGGGCGGCGGCGCTGATCCGGGGGTTGAACGCGATCCACCAGCGGCCCAACCGTTCAGGCCACCGGCACCAGTTGCGGGCGATGCTGCTGACCTTTCTGCTGATCGGGCTGGTCATTGCCGCAATGGTGATGGCGCTGGTCATGCCGCTGCTGGCCACCTTCCTGCCCGACTGGATGCGGATCTCGGGCATGACCAACACCACGAACCTGGCGCTGGCGCTGTTGTTCGGGGTCTTGTCGGTGGCGCTGGCCTTCCGGCTGGGCCCCAATCACGGGCCCGAAGCGCCGCCGCTGTTTTCCTGGGGCCTTCTGGTTGCGGTGCTGCTGTGGGTCGCGGTGACCAAGGGTTTCATGCTGTATCTGGCGAATTTCCCCAGCTACAACAGGGTTTACGGGTCAATCGGCGCGGTGGCGGCCACGATGATGTGGCTTTATCTGTCGGCCTATGCGGTGCTTCTGGGCGCGGCGGTGGATGCCGAGCGGCAAAAGCACCGGCGTGAGAAGGCGCGGCTCAGGGGGTAACCCGCTCCGCCCCCGTCCGCGTCAGGCGGTAGAAGCCGGGCGTCATATCCTGCCATTCCCCCGCTGTGCCGTCCGGCCAGATCACCCGCAGTTGCGTTGCGGTGGCGGCGCCAAGCCCGAAATGGTGCCAGCCCATCTGGCCGCTGGCATGGCCGCCGCCCACCGTCACCTCACGCCGTTGCGGGCGGGGCGTATCCAGTTCGATCCATGCGCCCACGGCATCGCGGTTCGGCCCGTCATCTGACAGGCGGACCGAGATGAAAGCCCCGGCGCCTTCGGTGGTGTTGCGCCAGATCTGCGGCGGTTCGCGGCGGTTCACCACGATCAGGTCCAGCAGGCCGTCGCGGTTGAAATCGGCCAGCGCGGCGCCCCGGGCGGTGCCCATGCTGGCGACGCCTGCAGCCTCTCCGGTTTCGTGAAACATGCCGGCATCGTCCTGCATCAGCAGGTTGTTCGGATCGGCCTGCGCGAAGTCGGGCATCTGATCGACATTGCCCTTGGCGATGAACAGATCGTCCAGACCATCGTTGTTCACATCGTCAAACTGCGCATGCCAGCCGGTCGAGGGGCGAATGTCACCGCCGGTATAGGGGCGGTGGGCGGTGGCACCACGGGCGAAGGCCACATCGGCATAGTCGGGCAAGCCGTTCGCGGATTCGGTCAGCGACTGCAGCTTGTTGTCGGCCATCGAGGTCAGGAAAAGCTCGGTGTCGCCATCGGCATCAAGGTCGCGGCTGGCGATGCCCATGCCCCAGATGCGCAGGCGTTTCCAGCCCTCGGCCTCGGTATAAAGGCGGGGCGGCTGGCCTGCCGGAAGATGCCAAAGCTGTTCCTGCCCGCCCTTGTAATATTCACGGTCGTTCGACACCCGCAGGTCCACCTGCCCCGTGCCGGCCCAGTCGGAAAACAGGATCGACAGCGCGCAGAAGCTGGGCGTCAGGGGCAAAGGCGGGGCAAAGCCGCCTTTAGCGCCGGGGCGGTGCAGCCAGTTGTCGGTGCAGGACCCCCAGGGAAAGGCATCCTGCATGCGGTCGATGTAGTTGCCCACGGCCAGCGTCGGCCATGTCGCCCCCTTTTCCCATGTGGCGGAAAAGGCGGTGGACCAGGCATCGCCGCCGTCAAAGCCCCAATCCGCGCTGGCATCGGCAAAGCGGCAGTCGCCCAACCCGCGCATCAGCATGTTGGCGCCCACCCGCATCAGCGCCAGATCGGTGATACCGTCGCCGTCCACGTCCAGCGGCCAGGCCCCGCTGACGGCTTCAACCCCGGCGCCGCTGTCCACCGCTTCAAACCGCAGCGCGCCGCCGGTTTCGGAAAGGTTGCGGTAAAGCCCCGCCTTGCCGGCGCCACCCGCCAGAAAGACATCGTCGCGCAGGTCGCCGTCGCAGTCGAACACCGCAACGCCGCCGCCCACCATGTATTCCCAATCGCCCAGATAGGGCGTGGCAAGGCCGGCGGTCGCGGTTTCCTCGGCAAAGCGCGGTTCCTGCGCCATGCCGGGAGTGGCCAGAAGGGTCAGCAGCAGAAGGGCACGCATCAGGCGTCCTTTCGCGTGGTCAGCCGGTTCACGGCGGCGGCCACGCAGGCGCCCTGTGCCAGCCCCTGCTCGATCGCCGCACGAAAGTGGATACCGCCGTAAAGGCGCGAGATGGCGGCCTCTTCCGCCGCGGCGGCAAAGCTGGGGAAGTTGCGCACCGGCAGACCGTCATCTTCGTGCGTGGCGTCACTGAAGGCGAAGCCTTCGCCAAAAAGATCGGTCAGCACCCCCGCGGCCGCCCCCGACTGCGTCGAATGGCCCGAGGGGTATTCGGGGAAAGGCGGCGTGATCAGCAGCGGTTCCCACTTGGGGTCCATCACCCGGCGGATATAGGTGACGGGACGGACGAGATCATATTCGAACTTCGATTTCCAGCAGCAGATGAAGGCATCCGAAACCGCCATCCCCAGCCGCGCCAGAACCTCGGCCCGGCGGTCGGCCGGGGTCTGGTCACGTTCAAAGATCTGCATCGCGATGGCAATCCAGTGGCCGGGCGGCGTGGGCGACAGCATCGGGTCATCCGACCAGAACCGCGCGATCAGCTTCTGCTCATCCGTCAGGGCCGCCTTGGCGTCGTGAACCTCTTTCGCTTCAAGATAGAAGGCCGATCCGGGCTCTTCGCTGTAGGCGGGCGGCGGGGGCAGGCCGCAGCTGGCGGCCGAGGGCAGGGTGAAGGGCCGCACATCACCCCAATGGGGCAGAAGCGGCGCCTGTTGCTGGGCGATGCGGCTGGTCGGCACCCATTGCGCCGGGCTGCGGCTGGCCGGATCGACGGTGTCATGGGGGAAGCCCATGTTCTCGATCACCGCGCCGCCGTCACCCTCGGACCAGGCCAGAACATGCGCCACCACGGCCTGACCATGGGCGATGCTGGCCGCCGCAACGTCGGGCGCGGTGGCGGCGGACAGCTTTTCATCCATGCGCCGGGCCATGGCCTGCATGGCGCGCTGGCCCGTGGGGCCGGTATGGCTGAAAAGCCGCGCCACGCCGGCGGCCAACGCGGCGTTCAGCACCGAAGCCGCGTCAGAGGCGGCGGGTGCGGCGGGAAGGGCACCAAGCCCGCCGACCTGCCCGGCCAGCGACACCAGAGGCGCTGCACCGCCCACCAGCGATTCGTGGCAGATGATGCCCAGATAGCCAAAGGCGCGGGCGGCCACGGGGGGCGAATAGATCGGGGTATGGCGGACAAGCTCCAGCACCAGCCGATACCAGTCATGCAGCACCGCCTCGGGCGTGGGCGCCGATGATGCCGCACGGGCCGGCAGGGCGGCGGCGACCGGAAGGCTGGCCAGCCCGGCCAGAAGACTGCGGCGGCGAAGGCGCGCAGCATCGCGTTGCAGAACCATCCGTTCCCCCGGTTTGTGTTTGCGCTCACATATCAGCACGTCGGGGCGTTTGCGGAAAGCCGCTTGTGATCGGCCCGGGGCGGAAATAGGGGCCGCGGCACATTGCCCTTTGCCGCCCGGCTTGCGATACTGGGCTACCGTATATGGGTATCCGAATGTTTGCCGTAACCACCCGTCGTCTGGCCCCCATGATTGCGTTCGTGCTGTCGCTGGCCGCAGGGTCGGTTCCGGCCAAGGCGCTGGAGACGCTTGTTTTCCGCACGCCCGGCGCCGACGGCAAGCTGGAAGACATCCTGCGGGCGGCCTCGATCCTTCTGGGGGCCGAGAAAGAGGGCACGACCGAGGCGCAGGACCTGTTCACCGATGCCCGTGCGGAATACGCGGCGCTGCTGAACGCGCTTTATGCTGCCGGCTACTATTCCGGTGTGATTCACGTCTATGTCGACGGGCGTGAAGCCGCCGGCATCGCCCCGCTGGATGCGCCCGCACGTATCGACCGGATCGAGGTGGTGGTCGAACCCGGCCCGCCCTTCACGCTGGCCGGAACCCGGGTGCAGCCCCTGCCGCGCAAGACCGAACTTCCCGAGGGGTTCGCGCCCGGCAAGCCCGCCGAAAGCGGGGTGATCCTGCAGGCCGTGACCGCGGGCATCGACGCCTGGCGCGCGCGGGGCCATGCCAAGGCCGGCGTGGCGCGGCAGGATGTGGTGGCCGACCACCGCGCGCATACCCTTTCGGCCGATATCACGCTTGACCCCGGCCCGCGCCTGCGGTTCGGCCCGCTTGCTATCACCGGGCAGGAAAGGATGCGCGTCGAACGCCTGCGCGCCATCACCGGCCTGCCCGAGGGTGAGGTTTACGACCCCGAGGATGTGAAGCGCGCCGAAGCGCGTCTGCGCCGGACCGGCGTCTTCCGCTCGATCACGCTGACCGAGGATGACAACATCCTCGCGCCCGACCTTCTGCCGTTTACGCTGACGGTCGTCGAGGAAAAGCGGCGGCGCTACAGCTTTGGCGCCGAACTGGCCAGCCTGGATGGGGCGACGATCACGGCGGGCTGGATTCACCGCAACCTTTTCGGCGGAGCCGAGCGGCTGGAGATCAAGGGTGAGGTGACCAACATCGGCGCCCAGACCTCGGGCATCGACTATGCGCTGGGCGTCAGTCTGGCCCGTCCGGCAACCTTTACGCCCGACACCACCGTCAGCCTTTCGACCGATATCGGCCATCTGGATGAAGAAGACTTCACCGCCGATGTTCTGGTTGTGGGGCTGAACGCGACCCATGTCTTCTCGGACAGCCTGACCGGCCGGGCCGGCCTTGGCTATGAATTTGCCCGCGTCACCGACGAAACCGGCACGACGACCTATCGCAACATGGCCTTCCCGCTGGGCCTGACATGGGACCGGCGCAACAGCCCGACCGATGCGACCAAGGGATTTTATATCGACGTCGAGGCCAAGCCGTTCCTGGGCTTCGGTGTCACCGACAGCGGCGCGCGTCTGGCGGTCGATGCCCGCGGCTATCGCGGCTTCGGAGAGCGGAACAGCTTTGTTCTGGCCGCCCGGTTTCAGCTGGGCGCGGTTCTGGGGGCCAGCCTGATCGGCACGCCGCGCAGCTATCTGTTCTACTCGGGCGGCGGCGGCACGGTGCGGGGCCAGCCCTATCAGTCGCTGGGCGTCAACGTGCTGCGCAACGGGCCGGATTCCTTCCGCACCGGCGGGACGCATTTCCTTGCCGCCTCGGTC
>JACZKR010000079.1 GCA_014859945.1 Paracoccaceae bacterium
GCCCTATCTGCCCGGACGCACTGGCCCTAAGCGGGGGCGGGGGGCGGGGCTATCACTTCTGCAACAGCGCATCGCCCGAGGAGCCGCCCGATGAAAATGACCACCGAGGAAGCCTTTGTCAAAGTGCTTCAGATGCACGGGATCGAACATGCCTTCGGCATCATCGGTTCGGCCTTCATGCCGATTTCCGACCTGTTCCCGCGCGCCGGCATCACCTTCTGGGACTGCGCCCACGAAGGGTCGGGCGGGATGATGGCCGACGGCTTCACCCGCGCCTCGGGGCGGATGAGCATGATGATCGCCCAGAACGGCCCCGGCATCACCAATTTCGTGACGGCGGTGAAGACGGCCTACTGGAACCACACGCCCCTGTTGCTGGTGACGCCGCAGGCCGCGAACAAGACCATCGGGCAGGGCGGCTTTCAGGAAGTCGAGCAGATGGCGCTGTTCAAGGACATGGTCTGCTATCAGGAAGAGGTGCGCGACCCCAGCCGCGTGGCCGAGGTGCTGAACCGCGTGATCCTGCAGGCCCGCCGCCAGTCGGCGCCGGCGCAGATCAACTTCCCGCGCGATTTCTTCACCCAGGTCATCGACATCGACCTGCCGGCGGTGGTCGAATTCGAGCGGCCCTCGGGCGGGGAAGAGGCGATTGCGCAGGCGGCGCAGCTTCTGTCGCAGGCGAAGTTTCCGGTGATCCTGAACGGCGCGGGCGTGGTGATCGGCGGGGCGATCCCGGCGAGCATGGCGCTGGCCGAGCGGCTGGATGCGCCGGTCTGCGTCGGCTACCAGCACAATGACGCCTTCCCCGGCTCGCATCCGCTGTTCGCGGGGCCGTTGGGCTACAACGGGTCCAAGGCGGGGATGGAACTGATCGCGCAGGCCGATGTGGTGCTGGCGCTGGGCACGCGGCTGAACCCGTTTTCCACCCTGCCGGGCTATGGGCTGGATTACTGGCCGAAGGACGCGAAGATCATCCAGGTCGATATCAACCCCAACCGCATCGGCCTGACCAAGAAGGTCAGCGTCGGCATCGTCGGCGACGCCCGGAAGGTGGCCGAAGGCCTTCTGGCCCGGCTGTCGAAAACCGCCGGAGACGCCGGCCGGTCCGAGCGCAAGGCGCTGATCGCGCAGAAGAAATCGGCCTGGGCGCAGGCGCTGGCCGGGATGGACCACGAAGACGACGATCCCGGCACCAGCTGGAATGCCCGCGCCCGCTCTGCCAAGCCCGACTGGATGAGCCCGCGGATGGCCTGGCGCGCGATCCAGTCGGCCCTGCCGCGCGAGGCGATCATCTCAAGCGATATCGGCAACAACTGCGCCATCGGCAATGCCTACCCGAGCTTCGAGGCCGGGCGGAAATATCTGGCGCCGGGCCTGTTCGGCCCCTGCGGATATGGCCTTCCGGCGATCGTCGGCGCCAAGATCGGCTGCCCGGACGTGCCGGTGGTGGGCTTTGCCGGCGACGGCGCCTTTGGCATTGCGGTGACGGAACTGACCGCCATCGGGCGGCCGGAATGGCCGGCGGTGACGATGGTTGTCTTCCGCAACTACCAGTGGGGCGCGGAAAAGCGCAACTCGACCCTGTGGTTCGACGACAATTTCGTGGGGACCGAGCTTGATACCCAGGTCTCTTACGCCGGCATCGCCCGGGCCTGCGGGCTGCAGGGCGTGCAGGCGCGCACGATGGAGGAACTGACGGCGGCGCTGGCCACGGCCATCGACGATCAGATGACCCACGGCAAGACCACGCTGATCGAGGCGCTGATCAATCAGGAACTGGGCGAACCCTTCCGCCGCGACGCGATGAAAAAGCCAGTGGCGGTGGCCGGCATCTCGAAGGCCGACATGCGGCCGCAGAGGGCCTGATGCCCTTCGACCTGTCGGCAGGCGCAACCCTGTGGATGGCCGTCGCCATATTGGGCGCGGCCTTCATCCGGGGCTATTCGGGCTTCGGCTATTCGGCCATCGTCATCGCGGCTTCGGGCGTGGTGACGAACCCGCTGAATTTCGTGGCGGTGGTGGTGATCCTCGAAACCGCGATGAGCGTTCAGGCCGCGCGCGGGGTCCGGGCGGATGTGGACTGGAGGCGGGTCTGGC
>JACZKR010000080.1 GCA_014859945.1 Paracoccaceae bacterium
CCCCCGGTCCGCGCCCTTCCATCAGCGCGCCACTGACAATTCGGCCCGCAGCCCCCCCAGCGTCTCACTGTCCAGAAGCCGCAGCACCCCGCATGGCTGCGCGCCACATCGGCGGCGATGGCAAGCCCCAGCCCGACCCCGCCCTTGTTGGGGTCGCGCGCCGCGTCCAGCCGGCGGAAGGGCTGCATCGCCTCTTCCCGCAACTCGCGCGGAATGCCCGGCCCGTCATCCTCGACCGAAAAGCGCAGCATGCGTTCGCCCGCCGCCAGGCTCAGTTCGGCCACCGTGCCGTGGCGCACCGCATTGCCGATCAGGTTGTCCAGCGCCCGGCGCACCGCATGGGGCCGCAGGCGGATCGTGCCGCCCGGCCAGTCCAGCCGCCCCAGCCGCAGGGGCTGACCGGCCCGCGCCGCCTCGTCGGCGATTTCCTGCACCAATGCCACCGGATCGACCGGCACGGCATCTTCCATCGCATCGCCCCGCGCGAAGGCAAGGAATTCGTCTACCATCCGCTCCATCTGCGCGACATCGCGCATCAGCGCCTCGGTGTCGTCATCCTCGGGCATCAGCGACAGTGCCAGCTTCATCCGGGTCAGCGGCGTACGCAGGTCGTGGCTGACGCCCGACAGCATCTGGGTCCGGCTTTCGATGGCGCGTTCAATCCGCGCGCGCATGTCCAGAAAGGCATTCCCCGCCGCCCGGACCTCCAGCGCACCGCGCGGCCGGTAAGGCACCACCTGCCCCTTGCCAAAAGCCTCGGCCGCCTTGGCCAGCCGGGCGATCGGCGTCAGCTGGTTGCGCAGGAAGACATAGGCGACCCCCGTCATCACCACCGAAGTAATCACCATCAGCACCAGAAGCTGATGCGGGTTCGAGGCCGAAACCCGCCGCCGCTCCATCTCCAGTTCCAGCGGCCCGTAAGGCGTGGCGAACCAGACCCGCACCAGCCGGCTGGACCCGGTCAGATCGACCGTCCCCATCTCGGGCAGGCGTTCGCGCAGGGTCACGATGACCACCCGCCCCGACCAGTCCCAGAAGGCGCGCAGGTCTTCGGCCGGCGCAGGCCCCGCCGGCATGCGCGGCGCCAGTTCCAGCGCC
>JACZKR010000081.1 GCA_014859945.1 Paracoccaceae bacterium
CCGCCACCCCCGCCATCAGGATCAGCGTGGTGCGGAAATAGCGCGGCAGCACGGTGGACAGAAGATGCGGCCAGATGTTCTCGGTCGGGTGCAGCGCGATCCAGACCACCGCCGCCATCGGCGCCACCACCACCACCGCAATCGCCACGGCCAGCAGCGTCCAGCCGTCGGGCCACCGCCCGCGCCCGCTTATCCGACTGTTTTGCTTGGGGTTCATGGGCCGCGCTTACAGGAAAGCGGTTTCCCTGTCCAGAAAAGCCGTTATATTCGCGGCAACGAACGGGGGCAGCCGGGCAGCATGCGGATCGTCTATCATCTGGGGGCACATTTCACCGACGAGGACCGTCTGCTGAAATGCCTCTCGCGCAATCGTGACCTTCTGGCGCAGCATGACATCGCGGTGCCGCCGTCAAAACGCTACCGCACGCTTTTGCGCGAAACCGCGATCCGGCTGAAGGGCGCCACCGCGACGGTGGACGAACAGGCGCTGATCCTGGAACAGATCATGGAGGAAGAGCGGGCCGACCGCCTGATCCTGTCCTGGGAAAGCTTCATGTCGCTGCCCAACTGGGTGCTGATGGGCAAGCTTTACCCCGCCGCCGGAGAACGCACCCGCGCCTTCACCCAGATCTTTCCCCAGATCGAGGCCGAGTTCCACCTGGCCCTGCGCAACCCCGCGACTTTCCTGCCGCTGCTGTATGACCGGCTGAAGCCCGCCGATTACGGCAGCTTCCTGAACGGGGCCGACCCGTTCGACCTGCGCTGGTCGGATGTGGTCGAGCAAATCCTTGACGCCAACCCCGACGCGCCGCTGACCGTCTGGTGCGATGAGGATACGCCGCTGGTCTGGCCCGAAGTGCTGCGCGCCGTCTCGGGCCTGCCCGAGGATATCGCGCTGGAAGGCGAGGAAGACCTGCTCGCCTCGCTGATGTCGGGCGAGGGTATGGCGCGGATGCGGACCTATATCGAGGGCCACCCGCCGCAGAACCCGATGCAGCGCCGCCGCATCGTTTCCGCCTTCCTGGACAAGTTCGCCCTGCCCGAACGCATCGACCTTGAGGTCGAGATGCCGGGCTGGACCGATGACACCGTGGCTGACCTGACGCGGGCCTATGAGGAAGACGTCGCCCGCATCGCCCAGATGCCCGAGGTCACCTTCATCGCGCCGTAGGGTGCGTGTTCACACGCACCGCAACGGCCACCCCATCGCCCGCTGGTGGCCCGTAGGGTGCGTGTTCACACGCACCATTGGGCCGTCCATAGTCAATTCCTGCCGGACGTGGTGCGTGCAAGCACGCACCCTACTGCATGCCAAGCGCCTGCTTGTACATCTCAAGCACCGCCTCTTCCTCGGCGATGTCATCGGGCTTGCGCTTGCGCAGCGCGACGACCTTCTTCATCACCTTGGTATCATAGCCGCGGCCCTTGGCCTCGGCCATCAGCTCTTTCTGCTGCTCGGTGACGTCCTTCTTCTCGGCCTCAAGCTGTTCATAACGCTCGATGAACTGGCGCAGTTCGTCGGCGGTGACATTGTAGGGATCGGATGCGTCGCTCATTCTGGCCTCGGATTTCGGTTTGCTGGCCTTGCTAGCCCGGCGCGGCGGCCTGTGCAAGCGCCCCGGCTTGCGCGGGCGGGACGGGGCCGATATGGGGAAAGCAGGACACCGGCCGGCAGCATGGAGACGGAACGATGGGGCTTCTGATCTGGACGGGTGCTGCGCTGACGCTGGCGGGCGTGGCGATGCTGGGCTGGTGCATCGTTCTGGCCATGCGGGCAAAGAACTCGGGCCTGCCCGACGATCAGATCAAGGCTTCGCTGCAGCGGGTCGTCGCGCTGAACCTGGGCGCGCTGGCGGTTTCGGGCCTGGGGCTGATGGCGGTCGTGGTGGGCGTGATCCTCAGCTAAGGCCGCGCCCCGCCGCAATCAGCCGGTCCAGCAGCGCGGGCGGGGTGAAAAGCTGCGGCTCGGCCGCGGCGCGGGCGCGCAGATCGGCCCGCAGCGCCATCAGGCCACGGCGGTCGGCCTGATACATCGGCCCGCCCTCCCACCTTGGGAACAGGCCCGACAGCGTGGCCGCCGCATCC
>JACZKR010000082.1 GCA_014859945.1 Paracoccaceae bacterium
GGGCGAGAAGCACCCGCCGGTGGCGGAGCGGGCGCTGGCCGGGCCTTTGAGGCCCGACCTCGCGGGGTGAAGCGTTGCGCTATGGCGAAGGCGATGGCCTTCGCCATGGCAGGGGAAGGTGCGTGTGAACACGCACCCTACGGGCCCCAGCCCCCGTCGCTAATGCGCGGCCTTGCGCCCGGTCAGCGCCGCAATCGCCGGGCCGATCACCCGGGTTGCCAGCGGGATCAGCATCAGTCCCAGACCCAGCCCGAACACCCCGTCGAAGAACGCCGTCACCGCCCAGTTCACAAAGCCCTGCGCCACCGCGACCGCGCCCGAGACATATTCGGCGATGTGGTGGATGGTCTCATAGGGCCAGGCCCAGAGATGCGTGACCTCCAGCCCGTGGATCACGATATTGCCGCCGACCCACAGCATCGCCGCCGTCCCCACGGTGGACAGCACCTTCAGTAGCACCGGCATCCCCCGCACCAGCCCCGCGCCGATCCCGCGCGACAGCCCGGTGCGCCCCGAGGCCACCATGTGCAGCCCGATATCGTCCATCTTCACGATCAGCGCCACCGCGCCATAGACCACCACGGTAATCGCCACGCCCACGACGGCCAGCGTCGCGGCCTGCAGCCAGATGTTCGGCTCTTCGATCACCGAAAGGGCGATGGTCATGATCTCGGCCGACAGGATGAAATCGGTCTTGATGGCGCCGGCCACCTTTTCCTCTTCCAGATGGGTCGGGTCCTTGGGGTCATGCGCCGCCTCGATCTCGGCATCGGCATGGGGGGCCAGCGCATGCACCAGCTTCTCGGCGCCCTCGAAGCACAGATAGGCGCCGCCCAGCATCAGCAGGGGCATGATCGCTGCCGGCAGGAAGGTCTGCAGCAACAACAGCGCCGGCAGCAGGATCACGATCTTGTTGCGCAGCGACCCCAGCGAGATGCGCCAGATGATCGGCAACTCCCGCTTCGCCGAGAAGCCCGTGACATATTTGGGCGTCACCGCCGCGTCGTCGATGACCACGCCGGCGGCCTTGGCCCCCGCCTTGGCGGCCGCCGCCGCCACGTCATCAACCGAGGCCGCCGCCACCTTGGCAATCGCCGCCACATCGTCCAATAGCGCCAGAAGTCCGCTCATCCACCTGCACCCTGCCTGTCCGGCGCTCAACTTACCGGCGCCCAACTTAGAAGCAAGCCGGCCCCCGGACCAGTGATGTTAGCGCAAACCCGTCCTGTTCGCGCTAACATCCTGAAAATGCGTCGCTTTTACGCTTTGCCCCAGGGATGTCCTGAGGTATGCCGCCCCGGGGACGCAACGGAGACGACAGGCCATGACCATCACCATCGGCATCAACGGCTTCGGCCGGATCGGGCGCTGCACGCTGGCGCATATCGCGGAATCGAACCGGAATGACGTTCAGGTCGTGGCGATCAACGCCACCGGCCCCATCGAAACCAACGCGCATCTGCTGAAATACGATTCGGTCCACGGCCGCTTCCCCGGCACGGTCAAGGTGGAAAACGGCGCGCTGGACCTGGGGCGCGGCCCGATCCGCGTGATGTCCACCTACAACCCCGAGGAACTGGACTGGGAAGGCTGCGACATCGTCCTGGAATGCACCGGCAAGTTCAACGAACGTGAAAAGGCCGCCGTGCATCTGGGCCGCGGCGCCAAGCGCGTCCTTGTCTCGGCCCCGGCCAAGCGCGCCGACCTGACGGTGGTCTATGGCGTCAACCACCGCTCGCTTCTGCCCGAGCATCTGGTGGTTTCGAACGCCTCCTGCACCACCAACTGCCTTGCCCCGCTGGCCAAGGTGCTGAACGACGCCATCGGCATCGAATCGGGCATCATGACCACGATCCACAGCTATACCGGCGACCAGCCGACGCTGGACCGCCGCCACAAGGACCTGTATCGCGCCCGCGCCGCCGCCATGGCGATGATCCCGACCTCGACCGGCGCCGGCAAGGCGATTGGCGAGGTGCTGCCCGAACTGGCCGGCAAGCTGGACGGCTCGGCCATCCGCGTGCCCACGCCGAACGTGTCAGCCGTGGACCTGACCTTCGTCGCCGGCAAGACCGTGACGGTCGAGGACGTGAACGAGATCGTCCGCGAAGCCGCCGCGGGCTATATGGGCATGGTTCTGGCCTATGACCCCGAGCCCAAGGTCTCGATCGACTTCAACCACACGCCGCAATCGTCTATCTTCGCCCCCGACCAGACCAAGGTCGTCGGCGGCCGCACCGTTCGTGTCCTGGCCTGGTATGACAACGAATGGGGCTTCTCCTGCCGCATGGCCGATGTTGCCGGCGTGATGGGGCGGCTCCTCCACTGATGGAGGGTCCGTGACCAATCGCATCGCTTTCGGCCTTGCCGCCGTGCTTCTGCTGGCCGGTATCGCCGACGCAACGCTGAATTCGGGCGAGGGGCTGCTGTTCCTCGCCCGCAAACTTCTCGATCTCGTGGAATATCTCGCCTTCTGGCGCTGAACGGTGCAAACTTCCGTTGATCGTCACGCATTTTTCGTGATGTTAGCGCTAGCATTGACCGCGCGTGAGTCGCGCCAGGGTTTCAGGAGGTTTCCATGACCGTGAAAGTCGCCATCAACGGATTCGGCCGCATCGGGCGCAACGTGCTGCGCGGGATCATCGAATCGGGCCGCACCGATATCGAGGTGGTCGCGATCAACGACCTTGGCCCCGTCGAAACCAACGCCCATCTTCTGCGCTTCGATTCCGTCCACGGCCGCTTTCCGGCGCAGGTGACCACCGGCGAAGACTGGATCGACGTGGGCCGCGGCCCGATGCGGGTGACGGCGCTGAGGAACCCGGCCGACCTGCCGTGGTCGGATGTCGATATCGTCCTGGAATGCACCGGTATCTTCACCTCGAAGGAAAAATGCCTTCCGCATCTGGAAAACGGCTCGAAGCGGGTGCTGATCTCGGCCCCCGGCGACGGGGCCGACAAGACCATCGTCTTTGGCGTGAACCACGACACGCTGACCAAGGACGATATCGTCGTCTCGAATGCCTCCTGCACCACCAACTGCCTGTCGCCGGTGGCCAAGGTGCTGAACGATGTCATCGGCATCGAAAAGGGCATGATGACCACGATCCACAGCTATACCGGCGACCAGCCGACGCTGGACACCATGCACAAGGATCTTTACCGCGCCCGCGCCGCGGCGCTGTCGATGATCCCCACCTCGACCGGGGCGGCCAAGGCCGTGGGTCTGGTGCTGCCCGAGCTGAAGGGCAAGCTGGACGGCTTTGCCATCCGCGTGCCCACGCCCAATGTCAGCGTGGTGGACCTGAAGTTCATCGCCAAGCGCAGCACCAGCGTCGATGAGGTCAACGCCGCCATCCAGGCCGCCGCCGACGGGCCGCTGAAAGGCATTCTTGGCTATACCAAGTTCAAGAACGTCTCGTCCGACTTCAACCACGACCCCCATTCCAGCGTCTTCCACATGGACCAGACCAAGGTGATGGACGGAACCTTTGTGTCGATCCTGTCGTGGTATGACAACGAATGGGGCTTTTCAAACCGCATGGCCGATACGGCCGTGGCGATGGGCAAGCTGATCTGACGCTTCCGCAGTCCGGGTCTTTGGGGGCACCTTCGGGTGCCCCTATGTTTTTGCGCAAGCCATGCATCAGACGCATGGCGGCAGGGCCGTATCGGCCGTTGTTAGCGCCACCATGGTTGCCATATTCTGCACATGCGAAGGGAACAAGCCATCCGGGCCTTCCGATCGCCGATGAAAGGATACGACCATGAAGAACCTGTTTGCCCAGATCCGTGAAGAGGCCCAGAAGCGCGCCCTGTATCGCCGCACCCGCGACGAGATTGCCGCCATGCCGCGCCACGTCGCGCTGGACCTTGGCATCTTCCCCGAGGACGCCGCCCAGATGGCGCGCAAGGCCGTCTGGGGCTGAGGCCCCTCACGCCGCGACGATCCGGGGGCCCAAGGGCCCCCTTTTCATTTGGGGCACCACGAATTTTCGACGAAAATTCGTTGGTTACCCGATGATCTTCATTCCGGCGGCAAAGCGCGCCGCATTGGCCTGATAACCCTCGGCCGATTTCAGCAGGCGCTGGCGCGCGGCCTCGTCCAGTTCGCGCACCACCTTGCCGGGGCTGCCCATGACCAGCGATCCGGGCGGAATGGTCTTGCCCTCGGTCACCAGCGCGCAGGCCCCCACAAGGCCGCCCGCGCCGATATGCGCCCCGTTCAACAGCGTCGCCCCCATGCCGATCAGGCTGCCGTCCTCGATGGTACAGCCGTGCAGCATGGCCTTGTGGCCGATGGTGCAGTTGGCGCCGATGGTCAGCGGAAAGCCCATGTCGGTGTGCAACACGCTGTTTTCCTGCACATTCGACCCCTCGCCGATCACGATGGGCTCATTGTCGCCGCGCGCCACCGCGCCGAACCAGATGTTCGCGCGCGGACCCACGATGACGCGGCCGATCAGCACCGCCGTGGGCGCGACCCAGGCGCTGGGGTGAATTTGGGGCGCCACGCCGTCCAGTTCGATGATCATCTGGCGTCAAACTCCCGGTTCAGGCCACGCACGAAGCCGGCCAGATCGGGCTGGCGGTCGCGCTTCAGGCGCTCTGCTTCAAGAATGGTCGTCAATTCCTTGAAAGCCTTGTCGATTTCGTGATTGACGATCACATAGTCATATTCGGCCCAATGGCTGATCTCGGCCTGGCTTTTGGCCATCCGCCCGGCAATCACCGCGTCGCTGTCCTGCCCACGCCCGCGCAGGCGGCGTTCCAGTTCGGCGATCGACGGCGGCAGCACGAAGACCGACACCACATCGCGCCCCAGCGCCGAGTTGCGGATCTGCTGGCCGCCCTGCCAGTCGATGTCGAAAAGCGTGTCGCGCCCCTCGGCCATCGCCGCCTCAACCGGGCCGCGCGGGCTGCCGTAGTAGTTGCCGAAGACCTCGGCATGTTCCAGCATCTGGCCGGAATTCACCATGTCTTCAAAGGC
>JACZKR010000083.1 GCA_014859945.1 Paracoccaceae bacterium
CGCCACAGCGCCTCCGCCGCCCGCGCCAGCAGCGTGGCATCGCGGTCGAACCCGCCGCGCAGCGCCGCGTCCACCAGCAGCATCAGCGGATCGCGCAGCGCGACATCGGGCTTGCCATTCTCGAAATCAAGGCCAAAGACCGCGCCGCCCTGCCGCAGGATCAGGTTCTTCAGATGCAGGTCGCGGTGGGTCACGGCCTGCAACGCCGGCTTGCCATCCGCCGCCCGCGCCGCAGCCAGCAGGCCCGGCGCCGCCAGATCGTCGGTCGGCGCCTCGATCCGCGCCAGCCAGCGCAGATGCGGCCCGGGATCAAAGGCCACGCCCTGCAGCGTCGGGGCATGAAAGGCGCCGATCCAGTCGCCAAAGCGCTGCAGCTGGCGCAGGCACAGGTCAAACTCCATCGCCGGCCACCAGGCCAGCGCCGCCTGCCGCCCCAGCGCATCCTCCATCACCAGCGCCGTGCCATCGGCCGCCAGATGCCAGGGCCGGGGCACGCGGGCCAGCGCATCATCGCGCAGATGCCGCCAGACCTGCCGCAGCCGCCGCGCCTGCTGCGCAAGCTGTGCCACGCCGCCCGGTCCGGCGCATTTCACCACCAGCCAGGCCCCGCCGCCATCGGGCCGCGCGCGCCAGACCGTGCCACCCAGCGATTCCAGCGCAAAGACCCGCCCCGGCCGGAACTCGGCCAGGGCGGCCAGCGCCGGATCGGCGTCTTCGCCTAGCGAAACAGCACCAGCGCCGTGGGCGACCATGCCAGACGCACCTCGGTGCCCACGTCCAGCACCGGACGGCCGGGCACGTTGCGCATCGACAGCCGCACCTCAACATCGGTGCCGCCCAGATAGACGTCGTAATAGGTCATGTCGCCGAAGTAGATCACCTCGTCGATCACGCCCTTCACCTCGCGGTCGGCGGCCTTCTGGTCATCGTAAAGCAGGGTCAGCGTTTCCGGCCGCAGCCCGACCACGGGGTCAACCCCCTGCGCCGGCGGCACCTGATCGGCCGACAGCGTCACCCGGCCAAGGCCCTTGGCATCAACCTCGATCGTGCCGCCACTGTCCGAGAGGATGTCGCAGGGCACGAAGTTCATCGTGCCGATGAAATCCGCCACCTGTTTCGTTGCCGGCCGGCGATACAGCGTTTCGGGGTCGGCCAGCTGGGCGATCTGGCCTTCGAACATCACCGCGATCCGGTCCGACATGACCAGCGCCTCTTCCTGGTCATGGGTGACCAGAATGAAGGTGATGCCGACCTGCCGCTGCAGCTTGATCAGCTCAATCTGCATGTGTTCGCGCATCTTCTTGTCCAGCGCCGAAAGGGGTTCGTCCAGCAGCAGAACCTTGGGTTTCAGGATCAGGGCGCGCGCCAGCGCCACGCGCTGCCGCTGCCCGCCCGAAAGCGCATGGGCCGCGCGGCCGCCATAGCCCTTCAGGCCCACCATCTCCAGCGCCTCGGCCACGGCTTTCGCCTTGTCCTCCTTCGAACGCGGATCCTTGCGCAGGCCGAAGCCCACATTCTCACCCACCGTCATGTGGGGGAAAATGGCGTAGGACTGAAACACCATGTTTGTCGGCCGCACGTTGGCGGGCACGCCCGCCATGTTCTTGCCGTCGATCATCACCGCGCCCGAGGAGATTCCTTCGAACCCCGCGATGGTGCGCAGCAACGTGGTCTTGCCGCAGCCCGACGGACCCAGCAGCGAAAAGAACTCTCCCGCCTTGATGGTGCCGTTGATGCCGCGCAGCGCGTGGTAATCGCCATAATACTTATGGACGTCCTTGAACTCGATCATGTTCGGTTTGTCTTCAGCGAACGTCACAGGAAGCCTCCGGTGTCCTTGGCGCCGGTCTTCGCGATACCGCGACGGCGGAAATATTCGGCGATGGAAAGAAGCACGATCGACAGGGCCACAAGGATCGTGCCAAGCGCGAGGATGGACGGCACTTTCGCGGGAAAGCGGAACTGGCCGTAGATATAGACCGACAGCACCGTCTGGTTGCCGCCCAGGAAGTAGGCGATGATGAACTCGTCGATCGAGATGGTGAAGCAGATCAGAAGCGATGACACGATCCCCGGCATCACCAAAGGCAGGATGATCAGCCGGAAGGTGGAAAGCGGCGTCTCGCCCAGGTCATAGGCCGCTTCCTCAAGCGATTTGTCCAGCGACTGGAAGGCCGAAGACAGGATCGCCACCGCGAAGGGCGTGGTAATCAGCACATGGCCCATGATGATGGTGAACAGCGACAGCGGAATGCCCACCGCCAGCAGCACCACCAGCATCGACATCGAGATGATCATCTCGGGCAGCACCATGGGCAGCATGATCAGCCCCATGATCCCCGCCTTGTAGGGGAACTGGAACCGGGTCGAGGCGCGGGCCGCAAAGACCCCCAGCGATGTGGCGATGACCGCCGAAGACACCGCGATGATGGCCGAGTTCTTGACGGCGTTGAACAGTTGCTGATCCCCCCACATCTGGGTGAACCATTCGGTCGTGAAGCCCGACAGCGGGAAGGCGATGACCTTCGAGTCGTTGAAGGCAAAGACCGGCAGCAGCACGATCGGCGCGTAAAGGAAGATCAGATAGACGACGGCGTAGGTCTTCAGCGCGGGGAACTTCATTTCTGCCCACTCAGGAAACGCCGGTTCAGCAGCAGGAAGACGATCGACACGACGCAGACGATCAGCATCGCGGTCACCGCGATGGCCGAGCCGAGCGCCTTGTTGTTCTGCTTCAGCATCTGCACCTCGATCATGTTGGCGATCATCGGCACCTTGCCGCCGCCGATCAGGTCGGGCGTCACATAATCGCCGATGGTCGGGATGAAGACGATCAGCACCGCCGCGATCACCCCCGCCATCGACAGGGGCAGCGTGACGCGCCAGAAGGTCATCATCCGGCTTTCGCCCAGGTCCTGACCGGCCTCCAGCAGGCTGCGGTCAATCTTTTCCAGGCTGACGAAGATCGGCAGGATGGCAAAGGGCGCATAGGCATGGGCCAGGGTCATCACCATGGCGCCGGCGTTGTAGTTGATGGCCTGCAGCGGCTCATCGGTGATGCCGATGCCCATCAGCACGGTGTTGATCACCCCGTTGTAGCCCAGGATGATGCCTTTCCACAGGAAGACGCGGATGATGTAGCTGGTCCAGAACGGGATGGTGATCAGAAACAGCCACAGCGACTTTTTCGACGGCGCGACGTGGAAGGACACGAAATAGGCGACCGGATAGGCCAGAAGCACCGTCGCCAGCGTGACCGAAGCCGCCACCGTCAGCGACCGCAGCATGATCAGCTGCACGTTCGGCGCCGACCAGATGCGGATGTAGTTGTCCAGCGAGAAATCCCAGATGATCTTGCCCTGTTCGCTTTGCGCGAACGAGTAAAGCACCACGGTCACCAGCGGCGCGGCAAGCAAGAGGATCGCGTAAAGCGCCGTCGGCGAGATCAGCGCAAGGCCGCTCGCCGCTTCGGATCGCCGGACACGGCCCCAGAACGAAGCAGTCTCCATCATGCCCCCTGTTGGCATTTATTGGTTTTGATCAAATTGGCCGGTCTTCAGCCATCGCGCAAGCGAAATTCGGCGGCGCCCGGTCAACGGCCGTGCATTTGCATGATTAACGGGCAGCCGGCCCTTGGGGAAGCAGCAAAGCGGCGCACCGCCGGAAAACCCGGCGGCGGGCGGGGTTAGCCGGCGATACGTTCGATGGCGATGGCGCGTTTTTTCAGTTCATCGTAAAGGGTTGGCAGAACGCGCACCGCGCCGACGGCCACGCGCAGCGCATCCGACAGCCGGGTTTCGTTCGGCTCACCGGCGACGCGCCAGACCATGCGGCGGGTCACCCCGTCATCATAGACGATCTCGGTCGCGCCGCTGCGGCCCTTGCGGAATCCAAGAAAATCGGCCCCGCCGTGGGGGGCGTGAAAGCTGGTCTGTTGTCCCATTTTCGGGTCTCTTTCTTGCTCGATATCGGAATCCTGCTTGCAGATCAGCGCTCTGGCAATTGCGGAATTCCTGACCCGGCGCAGATTTCGCCCCCGGACCCGGGCAATCAGGCGATTTCGCGGCAGCGCTGCAACAGGGCGGCACGCGGCGACACAATTGCGCCACAATTCCGCCCGAATTGCGCCCCGCCCTGCCCCGTCAGACCGCCATGTCGTTCGGCGGCCGTGGCAACAGCCGCGCAAGGCTGGCCAGCCCCGCCTCATACTGCTGGCGCGGAATGCCACCCGCGACGGCCAGCCGCACCGCATTGGGCGCCCGGCCATGGACCAGCGCATACTGGTCGGCCGAACGGACGAAGACGCCCTCATCTTCGGCCATGCGCATGAAGGTCGAGGCCCGCCAGCCCAGCGGCAGCCGCAGCCAGGCAAAGGGCATGCCGGCCTGCCATGCCAGATCGAAGGCGCCCAGCCGGTTGACCATGATCTCCAGCCGCGCCCCCATCTCGGCCTGAACGCCGCGGCGGATCTCGTCCGCCGCCCCCGATTGCAGCAGGTCCAGGCACAGCGCGCTGACCGACCGGCTGAGTGCAAAGAACCCGTGCTGCGCCGCCAGCCGCCCGGTTTCGCCCATGCCCGTGGGGCAGATGACAAAGCCGAAACGCAGCGCGGCCGAGACCGATTTCGAAAAGCTGCCGACATACCACACCCGTTCCGGTGCCAGCGCCCGCAGGGCCGGGGCGGCATCGGTCCAGGGGGAATAGCATTCGTCTTCAATGGCCTGCAGGTCATACTGCCGCGCCACCGCCACCACCTGCGCCCGCCGCGCGGCGCCCATCCGGGCGGTCGTCGGGTTCTGGGTATCTGGCGTCAGGCACAGCACCTGCGGCCCGTGGCGCCGGCAGGCGGCCTCAAGCGCGTCGGGGCGGATGCCCTCGTCATCCATCTCGATGCCCACCACCTCGGCCCGCGCCGCCCGGGCGGCATAGCGGAAGCCCGGATAGGCCAGGTCTTCGGTCAGCACCACCGGCCGGTCGCCGCGCAGGCAGATCGACAGCACCATGTTGATGGCGCTTTGCCCGCCGTGCGACAGCGCCACGTCATCGGCGCCCATCGGCCCCAGCACCCGCGCCGACAGCCAGTCACAGACCGCCGCGCGCAGGGGCGCCTCGGCCCGCTGGCTGGCATAGTCGATCCAGTCCTCACCCACCGCCGTATCGGCCATCCGCCGCAACGCCGCCGCGATATGGCCGGGCTGGCCGACATCGGGCAGTTGCGGTGACCGCAGGTCCACCCGCCCCTGCATCACCCCCGGATCGCGTTCGACAAACAGCGCCTGCGTCGGCCCCAGACGCGGCGCGCGGGCGGCGACGAATGTGCCCCGGCCCACCGTCGCCTCCAGCAGCCCTTCCTGCGTCGCGATCTGATAGGCGCGGCTGACCGTGCCCGGCGTGACCTCAAGCCGCCAGGCCAGGTCGCGCACCGTGGGCAGCTGGCTGCCCTCGGCCAGCGCGCCGGTGCGGATCGCATCGCGCAGCGCCCGGGCCAGCGCCAGATACTTGGGTCCGGCGGCGTCGGACAGGACCGGTGTCCAATTTGTCTCCATTACAATGTTCCTCTGGCGGCCAGATTCGCGGGATTGTATATTGTACCTACAGAAACACCGATTTTGTATCAATACAAATGGAGACTCCCATGTCCATCACGATCGCCCTCGACCGCCCGCTTCCGCCCCTGTCGCGGATTGCCTTCGCCGTCGCGCTGACCGTGTTCACCTGGGAGAACCGCCGCCGCACCCGCCATGCGCTGAAACGGCTGGACGGCCATGTGCTGCGCGACATCGGGCTTGATCCGCTGACGGCCGAATCCGAGGCTCAGAAACCCTTCTGGCGGGACTGACCCCGCCGCCCCCAAATGGTCCCCTGACTGGGCCGGGAGCGATCCCGGCCTTTTTTATTGGCGGGCCAAGGAAAAGGCCCGCCGAAGCGGGCCCTGGTTCAGATCAGGTATTCCGGCACGCCGTCGGGCACTTCGGCCGGGCGCACCTTGGCCCAATGCGCCTCGAACTTTTCGACCCATTCGGCCTCTTCCTCGGGCGGGCGGGTGATCTTGCCGCGTTCCAGCACGCTGCCCGCCTGCGAGTCGCGGCCCATCACCTCGGCCACGCGCGCCTCAAAATCGGGAACCCGGTCGGCATGGGCGCCGACCAGCCGGCGCAGTTCGGCGGCGGGGTCTTTCAGCACATCCTCATAACGCAGGATCTGCAGGTCCACCCCGGCGGCGCGCAGTTGCGCGATGCCCTTGATCCCCTCCAGAAGCCGGTGCGCCACCCGTTCCGGCGGCAGGCGGAAGGCGCGGAAGGTTGACCGCGACCAGGCCTTGCGCTCGCGCACCATGAAGACGAAACGCGCTTCGGGGAAGGCACGGGCCACCTCGCCCGCCGCACTGCTGACCTGCGAGCGCAGCTTGACCGCGCAGCCCTCTTGCCCCGCCAGGTTCATCAGCGGCGACAGCGAATGCCAGTAGAGGCTGCGCCGTTCCTCGGGCGTCAGCACGGCGGTTTTCAGCCGCGACAGGGCAAGCTGGCTGATCGCGTCGGGTTCCGACAGCGACCAGCGCATCGTGGTGCCGATCAGCCCGTCCAAGAGGATTGATCCGGTACGGCCCAGCGAAAAGATCATGACGGGCTGAGCCGGCGCGGTTGTGCCGAACACCTCATCCAGCCGGTCGAACCCGACATAGGCCACTTCCTTCATCGCCTTGCGCTGCGCGATATAGAAGAACGGCTCTTCCAGCAGGTCCAGCGGCCGGTCATGAAGCGTCAGGATCATCTGGCGGCGGGCGAAGTCAAAGCAGTAGGGCACCGCGCGGTCCAGCGGCAGCGCATCGACCTCGGCCGGGGCCTCACCTTCCAGATCGTTCGGGGAAACCAGCCGCGTCCCCATTTCTTTCGGGCAAGAGGCAGGGCCCATGGCAAGGCGCTTGCCGAAGCTGTCGCCTTCGTCGGGGGCCGCGGTCACGCCGCCTTCGATGTCGCTGGTGATGCGCGTGCTGGGCACGCCGCCCGGCGTCACCATCCAGGGCGAGGCGCAGTAGCCGCGCACCACGCCCCATTGCAGCGCCTGTTTTTCACGCGGCGGCACCAGACCCGAGCCGCCTTCCAGCCAGCTGCCGGCAATTTTGACCCGGGTTTCCTCCTGCGGCAGGGTATAGCGCCAGATGCGCCAGTCGACATGGCCGCGGAACCCGTCGGCCTCGACCGCCGCCAGCAGCTTGCGCGCGCCTTCGGGGCTGAGAAGATAGCCGTCGCCGCCCGGTGCCTTCTGCCCCGCCTCGGGCATCAGCTTGCGGTCGATCATGTCCAGCGTCGGGCGGATGTCGGGGCGCGCGGCCTGCACCTTCTTGCGCGGCTCGGGGTCGGCGCGGCTGTTGACAAAGATCAGCTCGGCATCCTTCGGCGCCACCAGCCGGCGCAGGATGCCGCCGCGCACCATGCGGATGTCATCCTCAAGGATCAGCGCCCATTCGCCGCCGGCCGCCACCGTCTCCCAGGCGCGGACATGGGCCAGAAAAACCCCCATCATCCCCGCACGCACATCGTTGCGCCCCGACAGATGCACCGCCAGTGCACGCGGCAGCTCGCTCATCAGCACGCCGGGCGAACGTTCCAGCCGCACGAAATCCAGAGGCGCAAACAGCCGCCGCATCTGCTCCATCCGGTCCAGATCGCGGTCAAGGTTGATCACCAGCGCCCGCAGGGGCTTTTCCGGTGAGGCCAGCGGCTTGCCAGGCTTCATGTCTTTGTCTCCGAACCGCCGGCAACCGGCCTTCGCGGCTAGATTGCAGGCGGGGTGCCTGAAGTCAACGCCGGGCGCTGCGCTGCGGCGCGCGGCTGCCGATGTTTCGGGCAACTGCCGCTTCGGCGGGCGGCGCTTCAGCTGCCGCCCCGCCCCATCCGTGCCATGCGGGCGGCGAGGGCGGGTTTGCCCTGTGCCGCCATCCGGGCCTGCACCGACAGGAAATCGGCGTCGCTGCGGTTCTGGTTGGTCTTGGTCTTGGCGATGACGCGGGTGATCGTCAGTTCAAACCCGACGATGGCGGCCAGCATGGCTTCCATGTAATCCGCCGGCGCGTCGGCCATGCGCCAGCCTTCGGTGCCTTCCATCCGCCGGGTCAGCAGGCCCACGGCGCGGCGCTTGAACTTGGGGCTGTCGTCCCAGCGGATGCGGGCGGCGATGTGGACGACCTGATAGTTCCAGGTCGGCACGGCGCGGTGCGTTTCGGCCTTCGAGGGGTACCAGTTGGGCGAGATATAGCTGTCTTCACCGCGAAAGACCGCCAGCACCTCGGCCCCGTCCGGAAGCATCTGGTGCAGGCCGCCGGCGCGGGCGACATGGCCGATCATCCCGGCGCCGTCGCGCAACAGCGGCAGGTGGTTCGCCGCCAGCCCCCCGGGCGTCTGGGCCACCAGGCAGGCCAGCGGGAAGGCGTCGATCAGGCGGTCGGCCTCGGCCGGGTCGGCTTCGGTGAAATGGGGCGGCAGATACATGGTGCGGGCTCCGGGTTCGGGCCAAAGAAAAAGGCGCCCGAAGGCGCCTTTCCGCAAGCGGTTTTCCGAAGGATCAGCGCTTCGAGAACTGGAAGGACCGGCGGGCCTTGGCCTTGCCGTACTTCTTGCGTTCCACGACGCGGCTGTCACGGGTCAGGAAGCCCGCGGCCTTCAGCGCGCCACGCAGCGCCGGTTCGTAAAGCTGCAGCGCCTTCGAGATGCCGTGCTTCACCGCGCCGGCCTGACCCGACAGACCGCCGCCCGAAACGGTGGCGTAAACGTCGAACTGGCCTTCCACATTGGCGATGGTGAAGGGCTGCTTCAGGATCATCTGCAGCACGGGACGGGCGAAATAGGCCGCCATTTCCTTGCCGTTCACGGTCACCTTGCCCGAGCCGGGCTTGACCCAGACGCGGGCGACCGCGTCCTTGCGCTTGCCGGTGGCATAGGACCGGCCCAGCTTGTCACGCACCGGGGTGCGCGGAGCAGCGGCTTCGGCGACCGGGGCCGCAGCACCCACCGCCGATTTCAGATCGTCGAGAGACTTGATGTCGGCCATGATCTTCACGCGCTCCGGGTGTTCTTCGGGTTCAGCGCCTTCACGTCCAGGACGGCGGGCTGCTGGGCTTCATGGGGATGGGCGGCGCCGGCATAGACGCGCAGGTTGGTCATCTGCTGACGGCCCAGACGGTTGCGGGTGATCATGCGCTCAACGGCCTTGATCACGACGCGCTCGGGGTGGTTGCCTTCCAGCACCTGACGGGCGGTGCGGAACTTGATGCCGCCCGGGTGGCCGGTGTGCCAGTAATAGCGCTTGTCGTCGCGCTTGGCGCCGGTCATCTGCACCTTGTCGGCGTTGATGACGATGACGTTGTCACCCATGTCCATATGGGGGGTGAAGGTCGGCTTGTTCTTGCCGCGCAGGATGTTGGCGACGATCGTGGCAAGGCGGCCCAGAACGACGCCTTCAGCGTCGATCAGGATCCACTTCTTCTCGATGTCCGCCGGCGTTGCGGTGAAGGTTTTCATCGGTGGCGTCCCATGAGGGTTGGCGGGGGTTGCCCCCCGGAAACTCGGATGCGGGCTTATCGCCGAAGCGGGGATCAGCGTCAAGCGGCGCAGGAAAGATAAAAGCGTTGATTTACAGGTGATTACAATGTGAGGTATCAATTTACCCCATGTGGGCCGTCTTTCACAACACTCAATCGCACCCACGCGACCTGCGCAGCGGACGGACCCCTTCCCGCCCGGGAATCAAGCGCGAAGCGCGCCCGGGCAATGCCCGACCGCCCCCTCGGGCGGGCATTCCGCGCCGGCATCAAGACGCGCGGCGTCGGCAGGTTTTGAAACATAAACCAAGGGGCACAAGCGTCGGCTGCCCACCCGGCGGCCGGGCATAGCCCTGCCGTGGCGCCCTAGCCGAACAGCTCGTGGCACAGCTCCAGCGCCGAGACCAGCGCATCCACCTCGGCTTCGGTGTTATACAGCGCGAAGGAGGCCCGGCAGGTCGCCGACACGCCGAAATGCGCCATCAGCGGCATGGCGCAATGGGTGCCCGCCCGCACCGCGATGCCCCGCTTGTCCAGCACGGTCGAGATGTCATGGGCATGGGCCGGGCCGTCGAGGGTGAACGAGAATATCGCCCCCTTCCCCGCCGAATTGCCCTGCACGTTCAGCCAGTTGAGGCCCCCCAGCCGCGACCGCGCATAGTCGCGCAAGGCGCGCTCATGCGCCGCGATGTTATCCATCCCCAGCGCCGTCAGGTAATCCAGCGCCACGCCCAGCCCGATCTGCTGGACGATGCCCGGCGTGCCGGCCTCGAACTTCATCGGCGGGTCGGCATAGCTGACGGCATCCTTCGACACCTCGCGGATCATGTCGCCGCCGCCCAGGAAGGGCCGCATCTCGGCCTGCCGCGCGGCACTGACATAGATCGCGCCCGAGCCTGAGGGGCCGTAAAGCTTGTGCCCGGTGATCGCGTAGAAATCGCAGCCCATGGCCTGCACATCGACCGGCATATGCACCGCGCCCTGACTGCCATCGACCAGCACCGGCACGCCCCGCGCCCGCGCCGCCGCGCAGATCGCCGCCACATCCACCACGGTGCCGGTGACATTCGACATCTGGGTCACCGCCACCAGCCGGGTCTTCGGCCCGATCGCGTCAATCGCCGCCTGCGGGTCCAGATCGCCGTTCAGGTCGCAATCGACCCATTTCAGCACCACCCCCTGCCGTTCGCGCAGGAAATGCCAGGGTACGATATTGGCGTGATGCTCCATCACCGACAGCACGATTTCGTCGCCGGGTTGCAGGCGCGGCGCGGCCCAGGCGTAAGAGATCAGGTTGATCCCCTCGGTCGTGCCGGTGGTGAAGATGATCTCGTCTTCCGAACCGGCATTCAGGAAGCGCGCGACCTTGCCGCGCACCGCCTCATACTTCTCGGTCGCAAGGTTCGACAGGTAATGCAGGCCGCGATGCACATTGGCATATTCCATCGCATAGCCCTGCGTCACCGCGTCAATCACCGCCTGCGGCTTCTGGGCGCTGGCGCCGTTGTCCAGATAGACCAGCGGCTTGCCGTTCACCTGCCGCGACAGGATCGGAAAATCGGCACGGATGCGGGCAATGTCATACACGGGAAACCCCCTCGGCGCCGAAGACGGCGACCAGAACGATGGCGACGACCAGCGCCAGCACGAAGCCGGTGGCGAGGATCGACAGCAAGACCAGACCGGGCCGCACGAACCCGTGCAACTCGGCCACGAAGACGGTCAGAAGCCACAGGAACAGCGCAAAGGACAAGATGCCGATCACTTCGGCCAGCCCCGGCGCCGGCACCGTCAGCAGGAACTGCGCCGCCTGCGCCACCAGAAGCACCGCCTCCAGCCAGGCGAACAGCGCCACCGCCTGCGCCAGCGTGCCATGGCCCCCGGCGCGGCGCCCGACGGCCCAGGCCAGCAC
>JACZKR010000084.1 GCA_014859945.1 Paracoccaceae bacterium
GGGGGTCCGGGGGTGTGAAACCCCCGGCGGCATCCGCCCGCGCAGGGGCCGCGGAATCCCGCCCGGCCTCAGCCCTGCCCGTCCTGCCCGCCTTGCTCGTCCTGCCGCTTCAGCCGGAAGGCGATCTGGCGCAGCATGCCGTGGAAGGTCTGCACCTCGGCCCGCGTCAGACCCAGCCGCGACCACATGTTGCGCAGGTTCTGCCGCATGCCTTCCGCCTTGGTCGGCGGAAAGAAGAAGCCGGCCGCATCCAGCCGTTCCTCGAAATGGTCGCCCAGCCGCTGCACCTCAAGCCCGCTGGCAAAATCGGTGCGCGCCAGCCCCATCACCTCGGGCGGCACGTCGCTGACCTGCCGGCCCCATTCATAGCCCACCAGCAAAGCGCATTGCGCCAGGTTGAGTGAGGGGAAATCGGGGTTCACCGGCACCGTCACGATGGCATTGGCGTGGCCGATGTCTTCGTTCTCCAGCCCCGCGCGCTCGGGGCCGAACATCACGCCCACCCGCTTGCCCTCGGTCGCCAGCGCCCGGGCCAGCATCATGGCGCGTTCGGGCGTCATCACCGGCTTCACCAGTTCGCGTCCGCGCGCGGTGGTGGCAAAGACGAAATCGCAGTCGGCCACCGCTCCGGCGATATCGGGAAAGACCCCGGCATGGTCCAGCACCCGCCCCGCGCCCGATGCCATGGCCACCGCCCTGGGGTTGGGCCAGCCGTCGCGCGGGTCCACGATCCGCATCCGCTCAACCCCGAAGTTCAGCATCGCCCGCGCCGCCGCCCCGATGTTTTCACCCATCTGGGGCCGGACAAGGATAAAGACGGGCGGGTTCATGAGCGGCCTTTGGGTTCGGGATCGCGGCGTGATAGCCTTCGCGGCACCATGTGACAAGGCAAAGGGCACCTCATGGCCTGGGACGAAGGACTGGCGCAGCTGATGCGCGACGATCTGGCGGCGCTGCCGGTGACGGAAAAGAAGATGTTCGGCGGCCTCGCCTTCCTTCTGGGCGGCCACATGATCTGCGGCATCCACCGCGGCGGGGCGATGTTCCGCGTGGGCAAGGACCGCTACGCCGAGGCGCTGGCCATCCCCGGCGTCACGCCCATGCAGATGGGCGACCGCGAGATGAACGGCATGGTCGATGCCGGCGATGATCTGATGGCCGATGAAGCGCGTCGCGGCCGGCTGATGGCGATTTCCCTGTCGGTCGTGCAGGCGCTTCCGCCGAAACTGGCCAAGCCCCGGAAAACCCGCTAAGGGGTCGCAAACCCGGAGAGAACCATGGCCGCCGACGAACGCCCGCAGATCATCCTGATCACCCCGCCCGCGATCGACCTAGAGGTCTTTCCCGACCGGCTGGCCGCGGTGCTGGACGCGGTCGAGGTCGCCTGCCTGCGCCTGTCGCTGGCCACGCGCGACGAAGACACGCTTCTGCGTGCAGGCGACGCCTGCCGGCTTGTGGCGCATGACCGCGACGTGGCCATCGTCATCGAAAACCATGTGCTACTGGCCGAGCGCCTTGGGCTTGACGGCGTGCATCTGACCGATGGGGCGCGGTCTGTCCGCAAGGTCCGCAAGGATCTGGGCAACGATGCCATCGTCGGCGCCTTCTGCGGCACCACCCGGCATGAAGGCATCAGCGCCGGTGAGGCCGGGGCCGATTACGCCGCCTTCGGCCCGGTCGGCGATACCACCTTGGGCAAGGGCGAACGCGCCGGGTTCGAGCTGTTCGAATGGTGGAGCCAGATGATCGAGGTTCCCTGCATCGCCGAAGGCGCGCTGACGGCCGAACTGATCGGCCAGTTCGGCCCGGTCACCGATTTCTTCGGCCTGGGCGAAGAAATCTGGGGCGCCGATGATCCGGCCGCCGCCCTGAAGGCGCTGATCGCGCCGCTGGGCTGACCCATGCAGGCCGCCCTTGCGGAACTGCGCGGCCTCCTGGGCGACCGGCTGACCACCGCGCCGGCCGTTCTGGACCATCACGCCCAAAGCGAAAGCTGGGCCGGCGCGCGGGCCCCCGATGCCGTGGCCTTCCCCCGCACCACGGCCGAGGTGGCCGCACTGGCCGAGATCTGCGCCCGCCACCGCGTGCCGATGACCGGCTGGGGTGCCGGCACCTCGCTGGAAGGCCATGCGCTGGCGGTGCAGGGTGGCCTGACCGTCGATTTCCGCGACATGGCGGCGGTGGTCGAGGTGCGGGCCGAAGACATGGTGGCCGTGGTCCAGCCCGGCATCACGCGTGAGGCGCTGAACGCCTGGCTGCGCGACACCGGCCTGTTCTTCCCGGTCGATCCCGGCGCCAATGCCAGCCTTGGCGGCATGGCATCGACCCGCGCCAGCGGCACGGCGGCGGTGCGCTATGGCACGATGCGCGACAATGTTCTGGGGCTGACGGTGGTTCTGGCCGGGGGCGAGGTGATCCGCACCGGATCGGCCGCCCCGAAATCGTCGGCCGGATATGACCTGACCGGCCTTTTCGTCGGCGCCGAGGGCACGCTGGGCCTGATCACCGAACTGACCCTGCGCCTGCATGGCCAGCCCGAGGCGGTTTCCACCGCCACCTGCGCCTTTCCGGCGATGGAAGCCGCCGTCGATTGCGTCATCGCCACGATCCAGACCGGCATCCCCATGGCGCGGATCGAGTTTCTGGATGAGGCGACGGTGGCCGCCTGCAACGCCTTCACCGGGATGAACCTGCCGCTGTCGCCGCTCTTGCTGGTGGAGTTCCACGGCTCGCCCGCCGCTGTCGCTGAGGACGCCGCCCGCTTTGCCGCGATTGCCGAAGGTTTCGGCGCCACCGGCATCGCCCGCGCCGAGAAGGCCGAAGACCGCGCGCGGCTGTGGAAGATGCGCCACAACGCCTATCCGGCGATTCTGGCCAGCCGCCCGGGCGCGCGGGCCATCGTCACCGACAGCTGCGTGCCGATCTCGGCCCTGGCGCAGGCGGTGGCCGAGACGCGGGCCGACATCGCCGCCAGCGGCATTCCCGGCCCGATCCTGGGCCATGTCGGCGACGGCAACTTTCACGCGATCCTGCTGATCGACCCGGCCCGGCCCGACGAGCTGACCACCGCCAAGGCCCTTGCCACCCGCATGGCCGAACGCGCGCTGCGCCTTGGCGGCACGATCACCGGCGAACATGGCATAGGCTTCGGCAAGCTGCCGCTGATGGCCGCGGAACATGGTGCGGCCTGGGGCGTGATGGGGCAGATCAAGCGCGCGCTTGACCCGATGAACCTGATGAACCCCGGCAAGATGGTGCCCCAGACTTGACCCCAGATGAATTCCCCCGCGCCTTCGCCACCGCCTTCGGGTCGCAGGATGCCGCCGCACTGGCCGCGCTGATGACCGAAACCGGCAGCCTTGCCAGCCTGACCGGCCAATGGGCCGAAGGCCCGGCCGCCGCCCGCACGGCGCTTGAGGCCGAATTCGGCGGCACCTTCGCCCGGGCGCGGCTGGTCTCGGGCAAGGGCACGCTGTCCCTGCCGGCGCCGGGCGTGGCGCTGTTGCGGCAGCGCTTCGTCGTCACCGGGGCAATGGATGAAACCGGGGCCGAACTGCCGCGATTTGGCGCGATGCTGGTGGCGGTGCTGACCGGATCGGCGGCCGACTGGCGGGCCGAAAGCCTGACCTTCTCGGCCCTGGGCTGAGTCAGGCGGTCAGCAAGGCCCGGGCAGCCTCGCGCGCGGCATCGGTCACGCGGTCGCCGGCCAGCATGCGGGCGATCTCTTCCACCCGCTCGGCCGCCGGCAGGGCGGTGACGGTGGACAGCGTCGCGCCCCCGGCGACACGCTTTTCCACCCGCCAGTGATGGCCGCCAAGGGCTGCCACCTGCGGCGAATGCGTGACCACCAGCACCTGCGCCTGATCGGCCAGCGCCTTCAGCCGCCGGCCCACCGCATCGGCCGTGGCCCCGCCGACACCGCGGTCGATCTCGTCAAAGATCAGGACCATGCCCGGCACATCGCCATGCAGGCAGACCTTCAGCGCCAGCAGGAACCGGCTGAGTTCCCCGCCCGAAGCGATGCGGTTCAACGGCCCGGCCGGCGCACCGGGGTTGGTGGCGACCGTGAAGGTGACCGCATCGGCACCTTCAGGCCCCGGATCGGCCGCGGCAATCTCGGTTGCAAAAACCGCGCGCTCCATCTTCAGGGGCGCCAGTTCCGCCGCCATGGCAGCATCCAGCCGCGCCGCCGCCGCCCGCCGGGCCTTGGTCAGCCGCGTAGCCTCGGCCGTGAAAGCGGTATCCGCCTCGGCCACCGCGCGTTCCAGCTTCGCCAGCCCCTCGACCCCGCCGTCGATGGCCGCCAGCCGGGTGCGCAGATCATCGGCCAGCCGCGCCAGTTCGTCCGGCAGAACCCCGTGCTTGCGCGCCTGCGCCCGGATGGCGAAAAGCCGTTCCTCCAGCGCCTCAAGCTCTCGCGGGTCAAAATCCAGACCCCGCAGCGTGTCTTCCACCCCGGCCTCGGCCTCGGCCAGTTCGATCAGCGCGCGGTTCAGCGCGGCCAGCGGCGCATCCAGCCGCCCCTCGGCGCGGTCGGCCGCGCCCTCAAG
>JACZKR010000011.1 GCA_014859945.1 Paracoccaceae bacterium
GTCGCATCTGGCGCGCGTGGTGCCGCCGGTCACGCCGCCGCGCCCTGCGCCTTCGCCCGCCAATGCCTTTGTCCATGTCGAGGAAGAGGACGAGGCGGCCGATGACTGGCAGCCCGACGGCGAGTTTGAACCGGACTACGATCCCGCCCCCGTCCTGCCGCGCGCCGCCGCGGCCGAGCCGAAGCGCGTCGTTCAGCAACCGGCGAAGAAGCCCGCGCTTTCCACCCGCGCCGTGCAGGAAGCCCAGCCCCGCCTGCGCTTTGACGAGGCCGCGCCGGTCTATGAACTGCCGCCGCTTTCGCTGCTGTCCAACCCCGCCACGATCCAGCGCCACAGCCTGTCGGATGAAGCGCTGGAGGAAAACGCACGGATGCTGGAGAACGTGCTGGACGACTATGGCGTGAAGGGCGAAATCGTCTCGGTCCGCCCGGGTCCTGTCGTCACGATGTATGAACTGGAGCCGGCGCCGGGCCTGAAGGCCAGCCGCGTGATCGGTCTGGCCGACGACATCGCGCGGTCGATGTCGGCGCTGTCGGCGCGGGTTTCCACCGTTCCGGGCCGCACCGTCATCGGCATCGAACTGCCGAACGCCCATCGCGAAAAGGTGGTGCTACGCGAAATCCTGTCGGCCCGCGACTTTGGCGACAGCCAGATGCGTCTGCCGCTGGCCCTTGGCAAGGATATCGGCGGGGCGCCCGTGGTGGCGAACCTGGCCAAGATGCCCCACCTTCTGATCGCGGGCACCACCGGGTCGGGCAAGTCGGTGGCGATCAACACCATGATCCTGTCGCTGCTCTACAAGCTGACGCCCGAGGAATGCCGGCTGATCATGATCGACCCCAAGATGCTGGAACTGTCGGTCTATGACGGCATCCCGCATCTGCTGTCGCCCGTCGTGACCGACCCCAAGAAGGCCGTCGTCGCCCTGAAATGGGTGGTGGCCGAGATGGAGGAACGCTACCGCAAGATGTCCCGCATGGGCGTCCGCAACATCGAGGGCTATAACGGCCGCGTCCGTGAAGCCCTTGAAAAGGGCGAGATGTTCAAGCGCACCATCCAGACCGGCTTTGACGAAGACACCGGCGAGCCGGTGTTCGAGACCGAAGAATTCGCACCCGTCGCCCTGCCCTATATCGTCGTCATCGTCGATGAAATGGCCGACCTGATGATGGTGGCCGGCAAGGAAATTGAAGCCTGCATCCAGCGTCTGGCGCAGATGGCGCGGGCTTCGGGCATCCACCTGATCATGGCCACGCAGCGCCCCTCGGTCGATGTGATCACCGGCACCATCAAGGCCAACTTCCCGACCCGGATTTCCTTCCAGGTGACGTCCAAGATCGACAGCCGCACCATCCTTGGCGAACAGGGGGCAGAACAGCTTCTTGGCATGGGCGACATGCTGTACATGGCCGGCGGCGGGCGGGTTTCGCGTATCCACGGCCCCTTCGTTTCCGATGAGGAAGTCGAGGAAATCGTCAACCATCTGAAAAGCTTCGGCCCGCCGACCTACATGTCGGGCGTGGTGGAAGGCCCCGATGAAGACAAGGCCGATGACATCGACATGGTGCTGGGCCTTGGCACCGGCGAGGGCGGCGACGATGCCCTTTACGATCAGGCGGTCGCCATCGTGGCGAAGGACCGCAAATGCTCGACCTCCTACATCCAGCGCAAACTGGGCATCGGCTATAACAAGGCCGCGCGCCTGGTCGAGCAGATGGAGGAAGAGGGCGTCGTCACCCCCGCCAACCATGTGGGCAAACGCGAGATCCTGATCCCCGAGGGCTGATCGCCCTAGCCCCGGCGGATCAGGTCGGCCGCCTTCTCGGCGATCATGATCGTGGGGGCGTTGGTGTTGCCGCTGATCAGCGCCGGCATGACCGAGGCATCGACCACGCGCAGCCCCTCGGGCCCCCTGACACGCAGCGCCGGATCGACGACCGATGCCGCATCGGCCCCCATGCGGCAGGTGCCCACCGGGTGATAGATCGTGTCGGCGCGGGCGCGGATGTAGCTTTCCCAGTCGGCGTCACTCATCCCCTCACGCAGGCCGAACATCGGCCGGTCAAGGTAGGGTGCCAGAGCCGGTGCGCGCATGATCCGTTCGGTCAGGCGCGCCCCGGCAATGGTGGTGGCCAGATCGCGCGGGTCCGACAGGAAAGCGGGGTCAATTGCCGGGGCGGCCAGCGGATCGGGGCCGGCCAGCCGCACGGTGCCGCGCGAATGGGGGCGCAGCACGCAGACATGGCAGCAGATGCCATGGCCCCAGTGCAGGCGGCGGGCGTGGTCATCGACCACGCCGATCACGAAATGCATCTGCAGGTCGGGCCGGTCAACGCCCGGGTCGCTGCGCAGAAAACCAGCCCCTTCGGCGAAGGGCGTGGTCAGCATGCCGCGCCCGTGGCGCAGCCAGTTCCGCAGGTGGCCGGGCATCCGCAACCCGGCGCGCAGGCTGAAGCCGAAGCTGTCGGTATCGCGGCTGGTCCAGGCCAGGATCACATCCAGATGGTCCTGAAGGTTCGCGCCCACCGCCGGCAGGTCGATCAGCGGACGGATGCCGTTCTGGCGCAGATGATCCGCCGGGCCAATGCCCGACAGCATCAGCAACTGGGGTGAGCCGAAGGCGCCGGCCGACAGGATCACCTCACGCCGGGCAAGCACGCGCTGCATCTGCCGCCCCTGCCGCAGGTCGATGCCGCTGGCCCGGCGGCCTTCGAACAGGATCGCCGTGGCCTGCGCCCGGGTGATGACCTTCAGGTTTGGCCTCCGCATGACGGGATGCAGATAGGCGGCGGCGGCCGAACACCGCTCTCCCCGGCGGGCGGCATCGTGGAACTGCGTAACCTGATACAGGCCGACGCCTTCGTTGTCGCCCCGGTTGAAGTCGGCGGTGGGCGGGTGGCCCGCCTCTTCCGCGGCGCGCAGGAAGGCGCGGCTGACCGGCCGGGGGCTGAACTGGTCGGTCACCTGCAGGGGGCCTTCGGCGCCGTGGAAGGCATCGGCGCCGCGGGCGTTGTTCTCGGCCCGCAGAAAATAGGGCAGAACGTCGTCCCACCCCCAGCCGGCGCAGCCCGCAGCCGCCCAGCCGTCATAATCCTGCCGCTGGCCGCGGATATAGAGCATGGCGTTGATCGCCGATGATCCGCCAAGGCACTTGCCGCGCGGCTGATAGCCCCGCCGGTTGTTCAGGCCGGACTGCGGCGTGGTCTGGAAGGCCCAGTTGTTGATGCGGGGACGGCCGGGCAGCATGGCCACGGTGCCCGCCGGCATGCGAACGGCCAGCCCGTCACCCCTGCCGCCCGCTTCGATCAGGCAGACCGTGGTTGAGGCGTCTTCGCTCAGCCGGGCCGCCAGCACCGATCCGGCCGATCCGCCGCCCACGATCACATAGTCGAAAACCGCTTGGTCCATGGCGCCCCCTGCCCCGCAGCCTAGCAGCGGCGGCGGGCGGCAGAAGGGGGCGGCGGACCTTGTGCCGCAGCGTCACGGAGCTACAGGATCACCCGATGCTCGGCCTGACCCTGCGCGATGCCAGCGGCGACGAATGTCTTGCCGGCATGCGGCGCGGCGGTGCGGGCGGCGGCATCCATCCCCTCCAGCGCCGAGGTGCAGTAGAGGTCGGTCTGGCCCGGGCCGCCGAAGGCGGGGCAAGAGGTGTGGGGCGCCGGAAAATCCACCTGCCGCAGCAGGTTGCCATCGGGCGCATAGGCTGCCACGCAGCCCGCGCCCCATTGCGCCAGCCACAGCACGCCCTGCGCATCCATCACCGCTCCGTCGGGGTTCAGCCCCTTGGGCGCGAGGTCGAGATACAGTTCCGGCGTGCCGGCGGGCCAGCCATCGGCATCCAGCGCCACACGGAACACCTGCCCCTTCGCGGTATCGGCGAAATGGGCGGTGCGGCCGTCGGGCGTGAAAGAGATGGAATTGGAAATCGTGATACCGGCAAACAGCCGGCGCAGTTCACCCCGATACCACCGCCAGATCGAACCGGCGCCGGGCTGCGCCCGCTTGCCCATCGTCCCGATCCAGAAGCCGCCCCGCGGATCGGCCCGCCCGTCGTTTGACCGGTTGTCTGGCAGATCGGCCTCAAGCGCCGCAATCCGCGTCGCCTTGCCGGTCGTCAGATCAAAGACCGACAGCGCGGTTTCCGAGGCGATCAGCAGGCGGTCACGGTCCACCCAGCCGGCGGCGCTGACCCGTTCGTCAAAGCGCCATTCCAGCGGGCTGGTGGCGTCCTGCGACAGCATCCGGTTGTTCAGGATATCAAACCAGAACAGCTGTTCACGAATGGGGTGCCACAGCGGCCCCTCTCCCAACTCGCAGCGGCGGTCATCGTGGATCATGGGCAAGCCTCGTCATAGGCCGTAACGGCGGCACGGGCGCGGGCGCCCACTTCGGCCGGGGTCAGGCCGGGAAGGTATAGCGCGGTGCCCAGCCCGAAGCCATCGGCGCCGGCGGCCAGCCAGCCGGCAAAGTTCTGCGGCCCGGCGCCGCCCACCGCGAATATCTGCGTGCCCGGCGGCAGAACGGCGCGGATGGCCTTCAGCCCCTCGGGCCCCAGAAGGTTGCCGGGGAACAGCTTCAATCCGGTCGCGCCAGCCTTCAGTGCGGCAAAGCATTCGGTCGGCGTCATGACACCGGGCCAGCTTTGCAGGCCCCGCGCGCGGGTGGCGGCGATAACGGCGGTATCGCAGTTGGGCGACACGATCAGCCGCCCGCCCGCATCGGCCACCGCCGCGACCTCATCGACCGTCAGCACTGTACCCGCGCCGATCAGCGCCTGATCGCCAAAGCTGCGGGCCATGGCCGCGATGGAAGCCAGCGGATCGGGAGAGTTCAGCGGCACCTCGATCCGGGTGATGCCCTCGGCGATCAGCGCCTCGGTCACGGGCAGCGCCTCGGCGGGGGTCAGACCGCGCAGAATGGCGATCAGCGGGCGGGAAGCTGTCATCTCAGCGGTCTCCGGCGGGGTGGCGGGCGGCGGCAAGGCCGGCCAGGGTGCAGGCCGTTGCATCCAGCGCCTCGGCAGCAAGGCCCTGCGCCGCAAGCGCACGGGCGTAGGAGGCGGCCAGCCGGGGACTGCCCACCAGAATGACGCGCTGACCCAGCCAATAGGGCCGGGCCGCCGCCAGTTCGGCGCCGATCAGCAAACCCGAAAGCCGGCTGCGCGCCGCCGGTGGCGGCAGGTCGTGCAGAAGCGACCCGGCACGCAGACCGAAAAGCCGGGCCGCAAGGCGCTCGGGCCGCGACAGCGTCTCGGCCACGGCGGCATCGAAGGCCTCATCGTCCGCGCCATCGCCCGGCATGGCATGGCGCAGCACCGATTGCTGCGACAGAAGGGCAAACAACTCACCGGTCATGAAGGTCTGGAACGACACGACCTCACCGGCGCTGACATGCACCCATTTGGAATGGGTGCCGGGCAGGCAGATCACGCCATCGAAGGCCGGGTGCAGGGCAAGGACGCCAGCAACCTGAGTTTCCTCGCCGCGCATCACGTCGGCGGGGGCGTCCTGTCGCAGGCCAGGAACGATCCGCAGGTCGATCCGGCGGTCTTGCACGGGCACCGCAACGGCGCTGCCCGGGGCTACCGGCGCGGAAGGCACCCGGCGATAGGGCGCCTCATGCCAGCCCTGCCGGGCGCCAACCATGCCGCAGGCGATGACCGGAACCGGGCGGTCGCCAAGCCACGGGCCGATCAAGCGCAAGAGGGCGGCTTCGAACCCGTCCCCCGACAGCGCGGCCATGCCATCGGCCGATGAGGTTTCGGCCAGAACGCCTTCGGGCCCCATGGCCCAGACCCGCAGATTGGTGGTGCCCCAATCGACGGCGATCCAGTCGGGCGTCATCGGCGGGCCTCCGGCTTGCGGCGCAGGGTGCGGGCGGAGAGGTGCATCAGACTTCACAACTTTCATTATATGAAACTTGATCTTGCATATTGAAAGCATTGCCCGCAGATTGGCCCCATGTCAACCGGCAGGGGCCGCATGGAAAAGGACCAACAGCCCGACGGGACCGTCGGCAAGGCGGTGGATGTGCTGCAGATGGTGGCGGATGCCGGAAGGCCGGTGCGGTTCACCGACCTGCAGGAGCGCTCGCCCTTCCCCAAGGCCACGCTTTACCGGCTGTTGCGGACGCTGGCCCATCAGGGCCTGCTGAGTTTCGATCCTGACCGGGGCACTTATGCGCCGGGGCTGCGGCTGGTGCGGCTGGCCCATGCCGCCTGGGCGACCAGCGCGCTTGGGCCGGTGGCGCGGCCCTGGCTTGACCGGCTGGCGTCCCGGACGGGCGAAACGATCCATCTGGCGCAGATGGATCAGGGGCAGGTGCTGTACATCGACAAGCGCAACGCCGCCCGCCCGGTCGAGATGTTTTCCAGCGCCGGCAAGGTGGGACCGGCCTATTGCACCGGGGTCGGCAAGGCGATGCTGGCCTTCCTGCCGGTGGCGGAACAGGAAGAGGCGCTGGCGCGGCAGTCTTTCCACGCCTTCACGCCGCACACCATCACCTCGGCCGAAGCCTTGCGGGCGGCGCTGCGCGACATCCGGACGGCGGGCCATGCCTTTGACATCGAAGAGCATGAGCCGGGGATCATCTGCTGCGCCGTGCCGGTGCTGGGCCACAGCGGGCGGGTGCTGGGGGCTTTGTCCGTCACCTCGACCACCGCCCGCACCACGGTAAAGGCGCTGGCAACCCGCCTGCCCGACCTGCGCGAAACCGCCGCGTCCATCGCCACCGAGGCCGATGCCTGGCGCTTTCCCGAGGCGCCGCGCGATTGACAAGCCCCCGGCCCGCGCCGCATCACGGCAAAATGGAGGACGGGGTGAAACGCGCAGATCTGGTGATCTTCGATTGCGATGGCGTGCTGATCGACAGCGAGATCATCAGCGCCCGCATGCTGGTGGCCGAACTGGCCCGGCTGGGCCTGTCGATAGACCTGAACTATGTCCGCAGCCACTTCCTTGGCCGCAGCTATCCGGTGGTGATGGAGACGATCCGCCGGGAATTCGGGCTGGACCTGCCGCCGGCGTTCGAGGACGGCTATCGCGAGGCTTTGCTGGACGCCTTCCGGCGCGAGTTGCGCATCATGCCCGGCGTGCGGGAAGTGATGGAGCGGCTGGCCGTGCCCTTCTGCGTTGCCACCTCATCCAGCCCGCGCCGCGCCGCCTTCTCGCTGGCGCTGGTGGGGCTGGACGGGCTGGTGGACGGGCGGCTTTATACTGCCTCGCAGGTCAGCCGGGGCAAGCCCGCGCCCGACCTGTTCCTTTATGCCGCGGCGCAGATGGGCACGCCCCCCGCCCGCTGCCTGGTGATCGAAGACAGCCTGACCGGCCTGCGCGCCGGACTTGCCGCGGAAATGACCGTCTGGCGCTTTACCGGAGGCAGCCATCTGGCCGGTTCCGACGAAATGGCAGAGCCCGAAGACGCCCGGCCCCACGCGCGGCTTGCATCCTTCGATGCCTTCGCCACCATGGCGCCTGACCTGATGAGACATCCATGACACGCCCCGAACACGAAGCCACCCCGCAGGATGACGCCGCCCGAGCGGGCTGGCTTTACTACGTCGGCGGGATGACGCAGGACCAGATTGCAGCCGAGCTTGGCATCAGCCGTCAGCGCGCCCAGCGCCTTGTCAGCCGCGCGATGGCCGAAGGGCTGATCCATGTCCGCCTGAACCACCGCATCGGCGCCTGCCTTGATCTTGAAGCCGCGCTTTCGGATCGCTTCGGGCTGACGCGCTGCCGCGTGGCGCCAGGGCTGGGGCAAGGCGCCGATACGGTGCGCGCCATCGCCCCCACGGCGGCGGCCGAACTGGAGCGGTTCCTGCGGATGCCCGACGGGCTGACCGTGGCGCTTGGAACCGGGCGGGCGCTGCGCGGTATGGTCGATGCCATGACCCCGATGGAGGCCGAACAGCACCGCCTTGTCTCGCTGATCGGCAATATTGCGCCAGACGGCTCGGCCAGTTTCTTTGACGTGGTCATGCGGATTGCCGACAAGGTGCGCGCGCCGCATTACCCCATGCCGGTGCCTGTGGTTTCACCCACCACGGAAGAGCGCGCGGCCTTCCACGCCCTTGCCCCGGTGCAGCGCGTTCTGGAACTGGCGCGAGAGGCCGATGTGGTCTTTGTCGGCGTCGGCCAGATGTCGAACGACGCCCCCCTTCTGAAAGACGGCTTCGTCACTCAGGCCGAACTGGATGAAATGCAGGCGGCCGGCGCGGTGGGGGAAGTGGCCGGCTGGGTATATGATTCGTCCGGCACATATCTTGATCTGGGCATCAACCTGCGCACCGGCGGGGTCCGGGTAGAGCGGGGGCAGTCCAGACCGGCCATCGGCATCGCCGCCGGACCCACAAAGGTGCCGGCGATTGCTGCGGCGCTGAAATCCAGCATCATCAACGGCTTGGTCACTGACGAACCGACCGCAACCGCCCTTCTGGCACGCTAGGCCTTCGCAGGCGCAGCGTAAGTGAGGGCTTGACGCATCATGCCCGAGTATGAGCAATTACCCATCAAGCGATGATTTGCTCATTCGCTTCCAAGGGAGGAACATATGACCACTACGCTTCGCGCGCTTCTGGGCGCGACGGCTTTTTGCGCGCTGGCAACCGGCGCCCTGGCCGAAACCACCATCACCGTCGCCACCGTGAACAACGGCGACATGATCCGCATGCAGGGTCTGATGGACGACTTCTATGCCAAGAACCCCGACATCAAGGTTGAATGGGTGACGCTGGAAGAAAACGTCCTGCGTCAGAAAGTGACCACCGACATCGCCACCAAGGGCGGCCAGTTCGACGTGCTGACCATCGGCACCTACGAAGTTCCGATCTGGGGCAAGGCCGGCTGGCTGGTCAGCCTGAACGACCTGCCCGCCGAATACGACGTCGAAGACCTGCTGCCCGCGATCCGCGGCGGCCTGACCGTGGATGGCGAGCTGTATGCCGCGCCCTTCTACGGCGAATCCTCGATGGTCATGTACCGCAAGGACCTGATGGAAGCCGCCGGCCTGACCATGCCGGAAGCGCCGACCTGGGCCGACATCAAGACTGCCGCCGAGGCGATGACCGACAAGTCGAAGGAACAGTATGGCATCTGCCTGCGCGGCAAGGCCGGCTGGGGCGAGAACATGGCCTTCCTGACCGCCATGTCGAACTCGTTCGGGGCGCGCTGGTTCGATGAAAACTGGCAGCCGCAGTTCGACGGCGAGGCGTGGAAGAACACGCTGACCTTCTACCTTGACCTGATGAACAACTACGGCCCGCCCGGCGCCTCGAACAACGGCTTCAACGAAAACCTGTCGCTGTTCAATCAGGGCAAGTGCGGCATGTGGATCGACGCCACCGTCGCCGCCTCGTTCGTGACCGGCAAGGAATCGACCGTGGCCGACAAGGTGGGCTTTGCCCTTGCGCCCGACAACGGCCTGGGCAAGCGCGGAAACTGGCTGTGGGCATGGTCGCTGGCGGTGCCGGCGGGCTCGCAGAAGGTGGATGCCGCAAAGGCCTTCATCAACTGGGCGACCTCGAAGGACTACCTCGCGCTGGTCGCTTCGAAAGAAGGCTGGGCCAACGTGCCTCCGGGCACCCGCACCTCGCTCTACATGAACGAGGAATATGCCAAGGTGCCCTTCGCCAAGATGACCCTGGACTCGATCAACTCGGCCGACCCGAACAACCCCACGGTTGACCCGGTGCCCTATACCGGCGTGCAGTTCGTGGCGATCCCCGAATTCCAGGGCCTTGCCACCGCGGTGGGCCAGCAGTTCTCGGCGGCGCTTGCCGGTTCGACCTCGGCTGAAGATGCGCTGGCGGCGGCCCAGGAACTGGCCGTCACCGAAATGACCAAGGCCGGCTACATCAAGTAACGGTCCTCCCCGGCGGAACCGGTTCTCCCGACCGGTTCCGCCACCCTTTCCCCCGAAAATCCGAGGTTCCGCCATGGCCACCGCGCAATCCCGCACCGCCGCGCGCCTGATGGTCTCGCCCGCTGTCATCCTGCTGTTTCTGTGGATGATCGTGCCGCTTGGAATGACCATCTACTTCAGCTTCCTGCGCTATAACCTGCTCAACCCGGGCATGGAGACCTTCGCGGGCTTCGACAACTACTATTACTTCCTGACGAATGCCGCCTTCTGGGACGCGCTTGGCAACACGCTGACGCTGGTTCTGGGCGTGCTGGCCATCACGGTGATCGGCGGGGTGCTGCTGGCCCTGCTGCTGGACCAGCCCTTCCGCGGCCAGGGCATCGTGCGTGTCATGGTGATCGCGCCGTTCTTCGTGATGCCGACGGTGTCGGCGCTGGTCTGGAAGAACATGTTCATGAACCCCGTGAACGGCATGTTCGCCCATATCGCCAAGTTCTTCGGGTTGCAGCCCTTCGACTTTCTGGCCCATGCGCCGCTGGCCTCGATCATCCTGATCGTCGCCTGGCAATGGCTGCCCTTTGCCACGCTGATCCTGCTGACCGCCCTGCAGTCGCTGGACCGTGAGCAGCAGGAAGCGGCCGAGATGGACGGTGCCGGCGCCCTTTCACGCTTCTGGTATCTGACCGTGCCGCACCTGACCCGGTCGATCACCGTGGTCGTGCTGATCCAGACCATCTTCCTCTTGTCGGTCTTCGCCGAAATCCTGGTCACCACCAACGGCGGCCCCGGCACGGCTTCGACCAACATTCCCTACCTCGTCTATGCGCAATCGCTTCTGGCCTTCGACGTGGGCGGCGGTTCGGCGGGCGGCATCGTGGCGGTGATCCTTGCCAACATCGTTGCCTTCTTCCTGATGCGCATGATCGGCAAGAACCTGGAGGCCTGATCCATGTCCCGCAATGTCAGCCAGACCCGCGTGACCCTTGTCACCATCGCCGCCTGGACGGTTGGTTTCCTGATCTTCTTCCCGATCCTGTGGACCATCCTGATGAGCTTCAAGACCGAGGGCGACGCCATCAAGACGCCCATCGAGATGCTGACCTCATCCTGGACCCTGGAAAGCTATCATGAGGTGCAGGAGCGGTCGGACTACTTCCGGCACTTCTGGAACTCGGTCGTGATCTCGCTGGGATCGACCCTTGTCGCGCTGATCATCGCCATTCCGGCAGCGTGGTCGATGGCCTTCGTGCCGGGCAAGCGCACCAAGGATCTTCTGATGTGGATGCTGTCCACCAAGATGATGCCGGCGGTCGGCGTTCTGGTGCCGATGTATCTGATGTTCCGCGACTTCGGCCTGCTGGACAGCCGCCTTGGGCTGGTGGGGGTGCTGACCCTGATCAACCTGCCGATCGTGGTCTGGATGCTTTACACCTACTTCAAGGAAATCCCCGGCGAGATCCTTGAGGCCGCGCGGATGGACGGCGCCTCGCTGCGCAGCGAAATCCTCTATGTCCTGACCCCGATGGCGGTTCCCGGCATCGCATCGACCATGCTTCTGAACGTCATCCTCGCCTGGAACGAGGCGTTCTGGACCCTGCAGCTGACCACCTCGAAGGCGGCGCCGCTGACCCAGTTCATCGCCAGCTATTCCAGCCCCGAGGGCCTTTTCTACGCAAAGCTGTCGGCGGCCTCGACCATGGCCATTGCTCCGATCCTGATCCTTGGCTGGTTCAGCCAGAAACAACTCGTCCGCGGCCTGACCTTCGGCGCGGTGAAGTGAGGACCCCATGGGAAAGATAACCATTTCGAAAGTCCGCAAGTCCTTTGGCGAAACCCATGTCATTCCGGGGATCGACCTGACCATCGAGGACGGTGAGTTCGTCGTCTTCGTCGGCCCCTCGGGCTGCGGCAAGTCCACCCTGCTGCGGCTGATCGCGGGGCTTGAGGATACCACCTCGGGCAGCATCGAGATCGACGGACAGGATGCCACCAACCTTGCCCCCGCCAAGCGCGGTCTGGCCATGGTGTTCCAGAGCTATGCGCTTTACCCGCATATGAGCGTGCGCAAGAACATCGCCTTCCCGCTGAAGATGGCCGGCGTCGATCCGGCCGTGATCGAGCAGAAGGTATCGAACGCCGCCAAGATCCTGAACCTGTCGAACTACCTTGACCGCCGGCCGGGGCAGCTTTCGGGCGGCCAGCGTCAGCGGGTTGCCATCGGGCGTGCCATCGTGCGGTCGCCCTCGGCCTTCCTGTTCGACGAACCGCTGTCGAACCTGGATGCGGCGCTGCGGGTGTCGATGCGGCAGGAAATCTCGGAACTGCACCAGACGCTGAAGACCACGATGATCTATGTCACCCACGACCAGGTCGAGGCGATGACCATGGCCGACAAGATCGTGGTGCTGAACGCCGGCCGGATCGAGCAGGTGGGCAGCCCGCTGGAACTGTATCGCAGCCCGCGCAACCTGTTCGTCGCGGGATTCATCGGCAGCCCGAAGATGAATTTCATCACCGGCGCCGAAGCCCAAAAGCACGGCGCGGCAACCATCGGCATCCGCCCCGAGCATATCGACATCGGCTCCGGCCCCTGGGAGGGCGTCGTGGGTCTGTCCGAACATCTGGGCAGCGACACCTTCCTGAAGGTCGAGGTTCCGGGCGTCGGCACCCTGACGGTGCGCGGCGGCGGCGAGGTGGGCCTGCACCACGGCGACAAGGTGCTGCTGTCGCCGCAGGCCGACAAGCTGCACCGCTTCGACGCACAGGGGATGGCGCTGAAATGAGACTTGCCGGAAAGACCGCCCTTGTCACCGGTGCGGCGCGCGGCATCGGGCTTGAACTGGCCCGGACCTATATTGCCGAAGGCGCGACGGTGGCATTGGCCGACATCAACGGCGAGGCGGTGGCGAACGCCGCCGCCGGCCTGGGGCCACAGGCCCATGGCGTCCGGATGGACGTGACGCGGCAGGAATCGATCGACGCCGGCTTTGCCGAGGCGATCGGCCGGATGGGTCATCTGGATATCCTGATCAACAACGCGGCGCTTTTCACCGCCGCCCCCATCGACGAGATCACCCGCCCCGACTACGACCGCATCTTCGCGGTCAACGTTTCGGGCACGCTCTTCTGCATGCAGGCAGCGGCGCGTCACATGATCGGCCGCGGCAAGGGCGGCAAGATCATCAACATGGCCAGCCAGGCCGGGCGGCGCGGCGAAAGCCTTGTCGCCGTCTATTGCGCGTCGAAGGCGGCGGTCATCAGCCTGACCCAAAGCGCCGGCCTGAACCTGATCGCCCACGGCATCAACGTGAACGCCATCGCTCCCGGCGTGGTGGATGGTGAACATTGGGACGGCGTGGACGCTTTCTTTGCCCGTTATGAGGGCAAGGCCCCCGGCCAGAAGAAGGCCGAAGTGGGTGCAGCAGTTCCGTTCGGACGGATGGGCACCGCCGCCGATCTGACCGGCATGGCCGTATTTCTTGCGACCGACGAAGCGAAATATATCGTCGCCCAGTGCTTCGGCGTGGACGGCGGCAATTGGATGGCCTGAGATGAAACCGCACCTTCCCGCCTATGACCGCAGCCGCCTGACCCCCGGAATCGTCCATATCGGGCTGGGCAACTTTCACCGGGCGCATATGGCCGTCTATCTGGACGACCTTTTCGCGCTGGGGGAAGGGCATGACTGGGCGATCATCGGCGCGGGAGTGCGGGCGCCCGACGCGGCGATGCGCGCGGCGCTGAAGGCGCAGGACTGCCTTTCCACGGTGATCGAGCTGGACCCCGCCGGCAAGACCGCCCGCCGCATCGGCGCGATGACCGATTTCCTGCCCGTGGAACCCGACAATGCTGCGCTGATCGCGGCGATGGCGCGGCCAGAAATCCGCATCGTCTCGCTCACGGTGACCGAGGGCGGCTATTTCATCGACCCGGCGACCGGCCGCTTTGACCCCTCGCACCCCGAGATTGCGGCGGATGCCGCCAACCCCCACCGCACAGCTTTTGGCGCCATCATCGCCGCCCTGCGCCTGCGCCGCGCCGCCGGCCATGCACCCTTCACGGTGATGAGCTGCGACAACCTGCCGGGGAACGGCCATGTCACCCGCGAGGCAGTCATCGGGCTGGCCCGCCTGTCGGACCCCGCCTTTGCCGACTGGATTGCCGGCAATGTCGCCTTCCCGAATGGCATGGTGGACCGCATCACCCCCGCCACCGGCCCGCGGGAACGGGCGATGGCCGCCGCCTTCGGGCTGGCCGACGACCCGGTTCCGGTGACCTGCGAACCCTTCCGCCAATGGGTGGTGGAAGACCATTTCCCCGCCGGCCGCCCGGCGCTTGAAAAGGTCGGTGTCACCTTCACGCCCCATGTCCACGCCTTCGAGATGATGAAGATCCGCATCCTGAACGGCGGCCATGCCACCATCGCCTATCCGGGCGGGCTGATGGACATCGAATATGTGCATGAGGCGATGGCAAATCCTCTGATCTCGGCCTTCCTCGACCGGGTCGAGCGGGAAGAGATCATCCCCTATGTCCCCCCGGTGCCCGGCACCGATCTGGGCGCCTATTACGGCCTGATCCGCAGCCGGTTTTCCAACCCCGAAGTGGCCGATACCGAGCGTCGGCTGTGCCTTGACGGGTCGAACCGGCAGCCCAAGTTCATCATCCCCTCGCTACGCGACGCGCTGGCGGCGGGCGGGCGGATCGAGGGGCTGGCGCTGGTCTCGGCGCTGTGGTGCCGCTACTGCGCCGGAACCACCGACAAGGGCACGCCCATTGCCCCCAATGATCCCAACTGGGACGTACTGCAACCTCTGGCGCAACGCGCCAAGGACGATCCCACCGCCTGGCTGGGGATGGAGGCGATCTACGGTGAAACCGGCCGCGACCCGCGCTTTGCCACGGCCTTTGCCGCCGCACTGAACAGCCTGTGGACCAACGGCACCGAAGCCACGCTGCGCGCCTATACCGCCTGACACCGGCCCACCCCGGGGGTTTCCCCCGGGGACCACCACCGATATGAAAAAGCCGCCGGAGGTTCCCCTCGGCGGCCCGTTCATCTCGCGGTCGAAGCGATCAGCCCTGACGGGCCTTGTAGCGCTTCTGCGTCTTGTTGATCACATAGACGCGGCCTTTGCGGCGCACGATCTGGCAATCGCGGTGACGCGTCTTCAGCGAGCGGAGCGAGTTGGCAACCTTCATGGTCGTCCCTCCTTGCGGTCGCGGCGCATCACGCGCCAGATGAAAACCCATGCCCCCGAAGGAGCGGCGAATGGTGGGCGGTACTGGGATCGAACCAGTGGCCACTACGATGTCAACGTAGTGCTCTACCGCTGAGCTAACCGCCCACACGAGCCGTCTGATTCCGCCCCGAACGAAAAGGACGCGGGCGGAACCGCGTCGGTCTGGGCGGCTATAAACAGAGTCGCCGCCGGGTTCAAGGGGTTTCGACACGCGCGTTTTTCCTTCTATAACAGAAGGGACGAGGGCCCGATGACCACAGACGCTTTCCGAATCTTCCGTCCTGCGCGGCAGGACACGGCGGCAATCTTTGCCTCGCCGCATTCGGGGCGTGACTACCCCGCCAGTTTCCTGGCGACAAGCGTTCTGGATGCCCGCGCGATCCGGTCCTCGGAAGATGCCTTCGTCGAAGAACTGTTCGCCGTGGCCCCCGATCACGGGGCGCCCCTTTTGGCCGCGCGGGCGCCGCGCGCCTTCATCGACTTCAACCGCGCGCCTGATGAGCTTGACCCCGCGCTGATCGAAGGCGCCGGCCGCACGCCGCACAACCCGCGCGTTTCCTCGGGTCTGGGTGTCATTCCGCGCGTGGTGTCGGGCAGCCGGGCGATCTATCGCGGCAAACTGGCGCTGGCCGAGGCCGAGGCGCGGATTGCCGGCTACTGGCACCCCTATCACCGCGCCCTGCGCGAGATGATAGAGACGACCCATGCGCAATTCGGTCAGGCGCTGCTGATCGACTGCCATTCGATGCCGCATGAAGCGATCGAGGGCCATCTGCGCCCCGGCCAGATCCGCCCCGATGTCGTCTTGGGAGACCGTTTCGGTGCCGCCGCCGCGCCGGCGATCATGGCCGAGATCGAGGCCGCCTTCACCGCCGCCGGTCTGCGGGTGGCGCGCAACACGCCCTTCGCCGGGGCCTTCGTCGCGCAAAGCTACGGCCGCCCCTCGGCCGGCCGCCATGTGGTGCAGGTCGAGATCGACCGCGCGATCTACATGGACGAAGCGCGGATCGAACCCCTGCCCCGCTTCGACGCCTTCCGCCACCTGATGGCCGGCGTCATCGCCCGCATCACCACCATCGCCCGCCCGGATGAACGGGCGCTGGCGGCCGAATAGCCCCGTCAGCGCAGCGCGCGGCCCTTGATGATGGCGTCGTGGCCGAAGCGGGCGCGGATGGCATCGGCGGCGCGCTCGGCTGCCGCGCGGCGTCCGGCCTGCGGGTCCAGCAGATCGCCCGACAGGTCGGCCTGCGCCTCGGGCGCGAGGTCCGAGATGCCGACGCCGATCAGCCGGAACGGTCCCCGCGTGCCGGCCTGCCCGAACAGGTCATGCGCCGCGCGGTAGATGCGGTCGGCAAGCTGGGTCGGGTCAGACAGGCTGTGCCGCCGGGTGACCAGCTGAAAATCCCCCCGCTTCAGCTTCAGCGTCACCGTCCGCCCCGCCAGCCCCTTGGCCTTGGCCCGGTCGGCCACCTGTTCGGACAGGCGCCAGATATGGCCGTCCAGCAGATCGGGGTCCGAAGTATCTTCAAAGAACGTCGTTTCCTTGGAAATCGACTTCAGCTTTTCGTCGCGGTTCACCCGCCGCCGGTCCTCACCCCGCGCCAGATGCCACAGCCGCTCTCCCATCTGGCCGAAACGCACCGACAGGTCGGCCCGGTCCCAGCGCAAGAGGTCGGCGATGGTGCGGATGCCGGCGGCCTCAAGCGCGGCCTGCGTGGCGGTGCCGACGCCCCAGATGATGCGCACGGGTTTCGGCCGCAGGAAATCCTGCGTCTCGGCCCGGCCGATCACCGAAAAACCGCGGGGCTTGTCGAGGTCGGACGCGATCTTGGCCAGAAACTTGTTGTGCGACAGCCCGACCGATCCGGTAACGCCCAGTTCCGTCTCCATCCGCCGGGTCAGCCGCGCCAGCAGCACGGCCGGCGGCGCCCCGTGCAGCCGCGCCGTGCCCGTCAGGTCCATGAACGCCTCATCCAGCGACAGGGGTTCGATGGCCGGGGTCAGTTCCTCCATCATCGCGCGGATGGCGCGGCTGACTTCGGCATAGACCCGCATCCGGGGTTTCACCACCACCGCCTCGGGACACAGGCGCAGGGCCTGAAACATCGGCATGGCCGACCGCACCCCCCGGATCCGCGCCAGATAACAGCAGGTCGAAACCACCCCCCGCTGCCCACCGCCGACGATCACCGGATGGTCGCGCAGGTCGGGATTGTCGCGCTTTTCCACGCTGGCATAGAAGGCGTCGCAATCCATGTGCGCAATCGTCAGACTGTCCAGTTCGGCATGGGCAATAACGCGCGGCGACCGGCACGCCGGGCAGCGCGCGCCGGCGGCAAACTCGGTCAGACAGTCACGGCACAGCGCGGGCATGACGGCACGATAGCATGCGGCCCGCCGTCGTGGCAGGGCCCTCGCAGCGGGCCGAACTTTCGGGTAGATGTTGCACCGCGCCGGTTTAGGGTGCAGCTTTGTGGCAGAGCGGGTCCGCCCGCCGATTTGAGCAAGGGGGTTCCCATGGATTTCAATCAGCTTCTAGGCGCCAATGCGGTTCTGCTGGCGCTGGCCATTCTTCTGATCATTGCCATTTTCAAGGCGGTCCGCATCGTGCCGCAGTCCGAAAAGTTCGTGGTCGAACGCTTTGGCCGCCTGCGCGCCGTTCTGGGGCCGGGCATCAACTTTACTGTGCCGTTCCTTGACCGCGTGGCGCACAAGATCACCGTGCTGGAACGCCAGCTTCCCACCCACAAGCAGGATGCGATCACCGCCGACAACGTGCTGGTGACCGTTGATACCAGCGTGTTCTACCGCATCACCGAGCCGGAAAAGACGGTTTACCGCATCCGTGACGTGGACGCCGCCATTGCCACCACCGTCGCCGGCATCGTCCGGGCCGAGATCGGGACGATGGACCTTGACCATGTGCAGTCCAACCGCTCGGCCCTGATTTCCAAGATCAAGGACGCGCTGGCGAACGTGGTCGATGACTGGGGGATCGAGGTGACGCGGGTCGAAATCCTCGACGTGAACCTGGATGAACAGACCCGCGCGGCGATGCTGCAGCAGCTGAACGCCGAACGCGCCCGCCGCGCACAGGTGACCGAGGCCGAGGGCAAGAAGCGCGCCGTTGAACTGCAATCGGATGCCGAGCTTTACGCCGCCGAACAGCAGGCCAAGGCCCGCCGCATCACCGCCGATGCCGAAGCCTATGCCACCGGCGTCATCGCCGTCGCGATCAAGGAAAACGGTCTGGAAGCGGCGCAGTTCCAGGTCGCGCTGAAGCAGGTCGAGGCGCTGCAGGCCGTGGCCTCGGGTCAGGGCAAGCAGACCATCCTTGTGCCCGCCAACGCGCTGGAGGCCTTTGGCGATGCATTCAAGATGCTGAAGGGAAAGCTGTAAGATGTGGAATGTCTGGTGGGTCTGGCTGGTTGCGGGGCTGGTGCTGGGGGTTCTGGAAATCCTCGCGCCCGGCTACATCTTCCTTGGCTTCGCCATCGGCGCGGTGCTGACCGGCCTTCTGCTGCTGGTCGGCGTGCTGGGCGGGAACATCTGGCTGCTGCTGGTGGTCTTTGCCGTGCTGTCGCTGCTGGCGTGGTTCGCCCTGCGCCGCAGCGTCGGGGTGCATCCGCATCAGGTGAAGATCTGGACCAAGGACATCAATGACAACTAGGCCCTTCACGGGCGCCAAGGCCGCGCTGCTGTGCGGGGACCGGATTCTGGTCTATCTGCGCGACGACAGGCCCGGCCTGCCCTGGCGGGGCCTGTGGGACCTGCCGGGCGGCGGGCGTGAGGGGGATGAAAGCCCCGCGGCCTGCCTGTTGCGCGAACTGGCCGAGGAATTCGGGCTGCACCTGCCGGAAAGCCGCCTGCACTGGCGGCGCGAGATGGCCTCGATGCAGGACCCTGCGGCGCAATCGTGGTTCTTCGCGGGCTGGCTGAGCGCCGATGAGGTTGCCGACATCCGCTTTGGCGACGAGGGGCAGGAATGGCGGATGATGCCGCTTCAGGACTGGCTGGCCCATCCGGGCGCGGTGCGGCCGTTGCAAGACCGCACAGCGCTGGCGCTGGCCGACGGGGCCTTGACGGGGGTGCCATGACAGACCGGCTTGGGGCCGCCCTTGCGGCGATTGACAGGGCGAATGCCGCCGACCCCACGGCGGAAGACGGCCAGCCCGCCGCGCTGCTTTACGGCCAGCGCATGACGGCCGAACTGGACCGGCTGTTCCCCGATGCCGGCGAGGTGCTGCGGATCGCGGCGCGCGGCCAGCATGTCGAACGCTGGCTTCTGCCCCGCGCCGGATTTCCCGCCGGAAAGGAAGGCTATCTGGCATGGCGGCGCGAGCAGGGCCGGCGCCATGCCGCGCGGGTGGCCGGCGTCATGGCCGATGCCGGCTATGACGCCGCCGCCTGCGACCGTGCCGGCACCCTCTTGCGCAAAGAGGGCATCAAGCGCGATGCCGAGGTTCAGGCGCTGGAAGACGTGATCTGCTTTGTCTTCCTGCGCTGGTATTTCCAGCCCTTTGCCGAGGGCCGCAGCCAGGACGACCTTGTCGAGATCGTCCGCAAGACCGCGCGCAAGATGTCGGCCGAAGGCCGGGCGCGGGCATTGGCCGAGTTTGCCTTGCCCGAGCCCTTCGCCGCCGCCGTACGGGGCGACTGACGCCCCCGCGCGGGTTAAAGCGTGGTGACGGTAGTGCTAAAGCCCGCCGGCAGTGACGCCTCCAGCAGCTCCAGATCGGCCGAGCAGGCGCTGTATTGCGCCGCCATCCCCGGCGGGATCACAAAGGCATCGCCGGCCGAAAGCTCCCGGTCCGGTTCGCCTTTGGCACGTAGCACCATCGTGCCCTCCAGAACGAAGGTGAAGTGAATGTCGGTGTCATGCATCGTCGCGGGCGGCGTGCCGCCGTCGAACCGCGCGATCTGGATATTGGCGACCCCCTTGGTGCCCGCGGCAATTCCGGTGTCGCGGCACGTAAAGCCCGGAATGCGGAAGGGCTGCCAGCGGGCCTTGTCTTTCACATGATGAACGAAGTTCTGCCCCTGCCATTCGCGGGCCGGATCCCCCTTGCCGTTCGGCAGGGTCATGCTGTGGTCGATCGTGGTGATATGTTCGGCGGGAACCCCGATCTCGATCACCTCGATATTGGGTGAGGCATGGCAGACCCGGTGGCGGATTTCCGGCGGCTGAATCACGCAGTCGCCCGCCGACAGGCGCATCATGTCGCCCTGATCTTCGTAAAGCACATCGACCCAGCCGCGATAGCAGTAGATCAGCTGAAAACCGACCGTGTGATAATGCACCATGTCCGGCACCGGCCCGCCGTCGGGAATGCGGATATGGCTGGCGATGATCGACCCGCCCAGACGGCTGGGGATCAGGTCGCGGTAGTGCATGCCGGCCCGCCCGATGACCCAGGGCGCGCTGTCGCGCAGCCGCCGCACGCCGAATTCATGCACCGTTTCGGGCTGTTCGACCTTGGGCGACAGCGGCGCCACCTCGATCACCGTGCCATTCGGCGCGGTCAGCTGGCTGCGGCCTTCGGCAAAGCTTGCCGGATCGTCGGTCAGGATGCGGATGCGGCCGGGCGGCACCGGGGCGCCCTTTTCGATCCGCACCCGCAGCCCGTGCCCCGAAAGCGACGCGACCGAGGGGTTGTCGGCGGGAAAGATGTTCTCAAGCCGCATGCCCAGAACCTTCGTGTAGAAGGGCAGGTCGTTGCGCAACTCTTCGGTCGGCAAGAGGACTTCGGCAAGGATCGGGTCAGACATGGCGGGCCTTTCAGACCTTGGGCGCGGGGGCCGAGGACAGGACAAGAAACTCTGCGCCCCCGGCCGTCTCGGCCAGATAGGCGTGCGGGGTGGTGGCATCGAAATACAGGCTGTCGCCGGTGGCCAGCCGCAGCGGCGCATGGCTGGCCGAATGCAGGACCAGCGGGCCTTGCAGCACGAACAGCCACTCTTCCCCCGGATGGGCGGCCAGACCGCCGGCCTCGTCCAGCGTAAGTGCGGTGGTGCGGTTGCGGAAAGGGTGCATCTGCTTGTGCAGCAGATCGCCGTTCAGCACCTGCGCCTGCAGGCGGGCGTTGGTGTAGGTTTCCCCCTTGCCGGCGGGCGTCAGCGACCGTGCGCCGGGCCGCAGCGCCGCACCTTCGGCGAAGAAGCTGGAAATGTCGGTCCGCAACTCTTGCGCAAGGCTGTAGAGGTGCGGCGCCGACACCTCGGACGCGCCGGTTTCGATCCGCGACATCGTCGCCTCGGACACGCCGGTTGCCGCGGCAAGCTGCGCCAGCGACAGGCCACGGTCCAGCCGCAGCGCGCGGATACGGGAACCAAGGGGGGAAGCGGCGCGTTTCATATGGTCAGGATGCATGATTCTTGCAGATTTGCAAGATCATTCATTCCTGCGCGTTATCCGACCTCTTTCAGCAGCGCCGCCAGCCCCTCACGATAACCGGGGAACTCCAGACGGACACCAAGCTCATCCTTGATCCGGTCATTCCGCACCCGTTTGGATTCGGCATAGAAACTGCGGGCCATCGGCGTCATCTCGGCCTGATCGAAGGGCACGGCGGGCGGCTCGGGCAGGCCCAGAAGGGCGGCGGCATGCGACAGCACGTCTTCGGGCGGGGCGGGCTGATCGTCGCAGACGTTGTAGATGCGGCCGGGATGGGGCCGCGCCATCGAGGCCAGAATCGTGCTGGCGATATCCTCGACATGGATGCGGCTGAACACCTGCCCCGGCTTGATGATGCGCCGCGCCGTGCCGTCGCGCACCTTTTCAAACGGCCCGCGACCGGGGCCGTAGATGCCGGCAAGGCGAAAGATGTGCACCGGCAGGCCGGTGGCCAGCCACTGACGCTCGGCCAGAACCCGCTGCACGGCGCGGGCAGACCCCGGGTTCAGCGGAGTGTCTTCGTCCACCCAACCGCCCTGATGATCTCCATAGACCGCCGTCGTCGACAGATAGCCAACCCAGACCGGCCGGGCGGCCTGAAACAGCGGCAGCGCGGCGGTCAGGAACGGATCGCCATTGGCATCCGGCGCGGCCGAGGCAAGGATATGCGTTGCCCGACCCAGCGCCGCCGCCAGATCGCCGGGCCACGCCAGCGGCTCGACCCCTTCGGCGCGCAGGGCATCGGCCCGGCCCCGCGTGGTGCCGATGACGGTCCAGCCCTGCGGGATCAGGCGGCGGGCAAGGGCGGCGGCCGAATATCCATGGCCAAGGGAAAGCAGCGTTGACATGGCCCGACTATCCGCCGCCCACAGGGGCGCCGCAAGCCCCGCGCACCGGGGCGGTGACATCAACACTTCACTTGCGCCGGGCCGCCAAATCCGCTTCTGATGGCCGATCAACCGGATCAGACCGGAAGCAAGGACCATGCAAGACCAGACCCTGCCGGTGCTGATGCCGGACCATCCCGAACCCGAAATCCACACCGATCCGGCGGCGGCCGTCGCCCGGCTGGAGGCGCTTTACAATCAGGCCACCGCCTTTCTGGCGCGGCATTTCTCGGCCGCCGTCACCGGGGGCAAGCCCGCCTCGCGCGTGCGGGCCTTCTATCCGGAAATCCGGCTGACCGTGACCAGCCACGCCCATATCGATTCCCGTCTGTCGTTCGGCCATGTCTCGGGGCCGGGCACCTATGCGACCACGGTCACGCGGCCCGACCTGTTCCGCAACTACCTGACGCAACAGATCGGCCTGCTGGTGCAGAACCATGGCGTCGCGGTGCAGATCGGCCCATCCGACACGCCCATTCCGGTGCATTTCGCGGTGATCGGCCATCCCGACGTGATCATTCCGCAGGAAGGCGTGCTGGACTTTTCACTGCGCGATGTCTTTGACGTGCCCGATCTTTCGACCACCTCGGACGACATCGTGAACGGCGACCGCACGCGCAACGATGACGGGTCGATCCCGCTGGCGCCCTTTACCGCGCAGCGGGTGGACTACAGCCTTGCCCGCCTGTCGCATTACACCGCGACCGATCCGACGCATTTCCAGAACCATGTCCTGTTCACCAACTATCAGTTCTATGTCGATGAGTTCGAGGCCATCGGCCGCGCCGCGCTGGCCGATCCGGATTCGGGCTATACGGCCTTTGTCGCCACCGGAAATCAGGTGATCACCACCGCCGACGGCGCGCTGATCCAGCCGGCCAAGATGCCCCAGATGCCGACCTATCACCTGAAACGGGCTGACGGGAACGGCATCACCCTGGTCAACATCGGGGTCGGGCCGTCAAACGCCAAGACCGCGACCGACCATATCGCGGTGCTGCGGCCGCATGCCTGGCTGATGGTCGGCCACTGCGCCGGGCTGCGCAACAGCCAGTCCCTGGGCGATTTCTGTCTGGCCCATGCCTATCTGCGCGAAGACCATGTGCTTGACGACGACCTGCCGATCTGGGTGCCCATTCCGGCGCTGGCCGAGATTCAGATCGCCCTTCAGGAAGCCGTGGCCGAAGTCACCCGGCTGGACGGATATGAGCTGAAGCGCATCATGCGGACGGGAACCGTGGCCACCATCGACAACCGCAACTGGGAACTGCGCGACCAGTCGGGCCCGGTGAAGCGGCTCAGCCAGAGCCGCGCCATCGCGCTGGACATGGAAAGCGCCACCATCGCGGCGAACGGTTTCCGCTTCCGGGTGCCCTACGGCACGCTGCTGTGCATTTCCGACAAGCCGCTGCACGGCGAGCTGAAGCTGCCCGGCATGGCCAGCGATTTCTATCGCACCCAGGTTGCACGGCACCTTCAGATCGGCGTGCGGGCCATGGAACGGCTGCGCGAGATGCCGCTGGGCCGCATCCACAGCCGCAAGTTGCGCAGCTTTGAGGAAACCGCCTTCCTCTGACCCGGCGAAAAGCAACAAAACAAGGCGGAAAACACTTGCGCTGCACCGCAAATCCATGGGAAGCGGTCGCATTGGCCCAAGTGGGACGACCCCTGCCGCCCGGAGAGGCGGCCAAGAAAGGAACAGGACAATGTCGAAACCGATGACCAAGACCCAGCTGCTGGCCGCCGTTGCCGAAGCCATGGGCTCGGACAAGAAGACCGCCTCGGCTGCGCTGGACGCGGTCGCTGCTGTCGTGGCGCGCGAAGTGGCCGCCGGTGGCGCCGTGACGCTGCCCGGTCTGGGCAAGGTTGTCTGCCGCGCCCGCCCCGAGCGTCAGGTCCGCAATCCCGCCACCGGCGAGATGGTGACCAAGGCTGCGGACAAGCAGGTGAAGTTCTCGATCGCCAAGGCGCTGAAGGACAGCGTCAACGCCTGATCGGGCAATCCGAATGACAGAAGGGTCGCCCCCGGGGCGGCCCTTTTTCTTGGCCGGAGGTCGGCAATGGATATCCGCGCCATCGCCATGGGGCTGGCGTTCTCGCTGATGTGGTCATCGGCCTTTGCCACCGCACGGGTGATCGTGGCCGATGCCCCGCCGCTGATGGCCCTGTCGGCGCGGTTCCTGATTTCGGGGCTGATCGCCGTCGGGATCGCGCGGGCCATGGGGCAAAGCTGGCACCTGCCGCGCGCCCAGTGGCGCAGCGTCGCGATCTTCGGCCTGTGCCAGAACGCGATTTATCTGGGCCTGAACTTCGTGGCGCTGCAATGGGTCGAAGCCTCGTTGGCGTCGATCATCGCCTCGGCCATGCCGCTGATCGTGGCGGCCCTTGGCTGGGCCTTTCAGGGAGAGCGGCTGACCCGTGGTGCGGTGCTGGGCCTTCTGGCCGGGTTTGCCGGCGTGGCGCTGATCATGGGCAGCCGGCTGTCGGGCGGGGCCGACCCTTTGGGCGTGCTGTTCTGCGTCGGCGGCGCAACCGCACTGGCCGTGGCCACCCGCACCGTGCGCGGCGTCACCGCTTCGGGCGGGCTTCTGATGGTGGTCGGCCTGCAGATGCTGGTGGGGTCGGCGGCGCTGGCCGGGATTGCGCTGCTGGCAGAGCCGCTGACCGTCAACCCCTCGCTGCCGCTGGCGCTGGCCTTTGCCTATCAGATCCTTGTGCCTGGTCTGGCGGCCACGCTTTTGTGGTTCGCGCTGATCGGGCGGGTCGGCGCGGTGAAAGCCTCGGCCTTCCACTTTCTGAACCCGTTCTTCGGGGTTCTGGTGGCCATGGCCCTGCTGGGAGAGTCGGTCGGGCTGCTGGACATCCTGGGCGTTGCGGTGGCCGCTGGCGGCATCCTTGCGGTGCAGCTTGCCCGGCTGCGCGCGCCGGGGTGACGGCGGCGGCTAGGGCGCGGACTCAATTGAGCGCAACCAAATCCGGGTGGAGGCGAGGGCGACGGCGGCGAGGAAGTTAGTCGCATGTTTCTCGAAACGCGTGGCGATGCGGCGGAACTGCTTGAGTTTGCAGAAGAACCGCTCGATC
>JACZKR010000085.1 GCA_014859945.1 Paracoccaceae bacterium
GAACCGGCCGGGCGTGCAGTCTGACCAGCCCTTGGCGCGGGCGGCCTGCAGATACTCGGTGAACAGGGCCGCCAGCGCCTGCGCCCGGGGTTCGTCCAGCCGCAGCGCGCCGTCTTCGGCCCGGGCGGTGGCCATGAACTCGGCCGCTTCAGGGCGTTTGTCGATCCGCGCCAGAGTGGTTTCCGACCAGTCGGCGTAATCCTTGTCCAGCAGCGCCAGATCCAAGAGCCATTCGCCCGGATAATCGACGATATCCAGATGCAACACCCGCGGCCCGGTCAGCCCGCCGAAAAAGCCGCGCTGGCGAAAGCGGAAGGACAGCCGCAGCTCGCTGATGGCGCGGGTCGATTGCGGCCAGTGCGGGTCATCCCCGGTCATCGCCGCCAGATGATCCTCATAGGCAAAGCGCGGCAGCGTGTCGTCAGGCTGGGGCTGCAGATAGACGGCCTCGATCCGCCCCTCGGCCGCCGCGCGCAACTGCGGCATCCGCCCACGCGACAGCAGGTTCGCCACCAGCCCGGTGATGAAGACGGTCTTGCCCGACCGCGACAGGCCCGTGACCCCCAGCCGCACGACCGGGTCGAAACCGCCGCCAAGGCTGCGCGCCGCGCCCTCCAGGCTGCGGGTGATGCCGTCGGTGATACCGGAAAAGACCAAGACCGTCCCCTTCTTACCGGGTCAAGATAGGAAGGGCCGGGCGGAAAGGGTAGGGGGAATGGACAGCCGGGCCGGGCGGCGCTAACGGAAGGCATGCCCAGATACGCGCTGAAAATCGAATATGACGGCACGCCCTTCGCGGGCTGGCAGCGCCAGGGGCAGGGCCAGCCCTCGGTGCAGGAGGCGGTGGAAACCGCGCTGGCGCGGCTGGAGCCCGGGCCCCATACCATCGCCGCCGCCGGGCGCACCGATGCCGGCGTCCATGCCACCGGGCAGGTCGCGCATTGCGACCTTGCGCGCGACTGGCAGCCCTTCCGGCTGATGGAGGCGCTGAACCATCACCTGCGGCCGCAGCCGGTGGCCGTGCTGGCCGTGGCCGTGGTGCCGGGCGACTTCCACGCCCGGTTTTCGGCCGTCGAGCGGCGCTACAGCTTCCGCCTTGTCGCCCGCCGCGCGCCGGTGACCCATGACCGTGGCCGGGTCTGGCAGGTGCAGAACCCGCTTGACCTGCAGGCGATGCGCGCCGGCGCCGCCCATCTGATCGGTCAGCACGACTTCACCACGTTCCGCGCGGCGCTGTGTCAGGCGAAAAGCCCGGTCAAGACGCTGGATGAAATCGCGGTGACGGCGGCCGACTATCCCGGCGGCATCGAATACCGCTTTGCCCTGCGCGCCCGCAGCTTCCTGCACAATCAGGTGCGGTCCATCGTCGGCACGCTGGAGCGCGTCGGGGCCGGCGCCTGGGCGCCCGACCGCGTCCGCGCCGCACTTGAGGCCCGCGACCGCGCAGCCTGCGGCCCGGTCTGCCCGCCGCAGGGGCTGTATCTGGCGGGGGTGGGCTATCCGGCCGATCCTTTCGCGGGCTGAACCGGCAGCGGGGGGCTGTCTGCCCCCCCGGGCGCGTCCCGCGCCCTCCCCCCGAGGATATTTGCCGAGAGAGGATGAAGGGGCCGGTTCATCCTCTCTCGGAAAATATCCTCCGGGGGTGCGGGGGTGGAAAACCCCCGCTGCGGCGTGGCGTCCCGCGGGCGGCTTCAGCGGTGGACCGGCGGCGCGGCTTGGCCTATCACGGGCCAAAGCCCCGGAGATGACCATGCCCCTGACCGACCTTCTGCTGTCCCAGCTTGCCGATCCGTTCCGCATCGGCCTGATCATCGCGCTGGTGGTGACCATGCTGCGCACCCGGGGGGCGACCGGCACGGTCCTGCCGCTGGCGGCGGGGGCGGTGTTCGTTGCGGTGATCATCCCGGCGACGGCGCTTTCGGGCGCGGGCGGGGCGGTGCCGCTGTGGCAGGCGGTGGCGGTGGGGCTGGTGGCCAATGCCGTCCTGATCGCGATTGCGATGGCGGCCTATGCGCTATGGCAGCGGGTGCGCGGCTAAGGCCGGCGCGGCGTCAGGAAAAGGGACAAAGGAAAAGGCCGGGGCGGATGGTTCCGCCCCGGCCGGGTCTGCGCCTTATTCGGCGAAGATGTTCTTCTTGTGGGTGCCGTTCGGCACGAAGAGCGTACCGATGACCACGGTCATCACCGCAACCACGATCGCATACCACAGACCGGCATAGATGTTGCCCGACTGGGCCGAGATCGCGAAGGCGGTCGCGGGCAGCAGGCCACCGAACCAGCCGTTGCCGATGTGGTAGGGCAGCGACAGACCCGAGTAGCGGATACGGGTCGGATAGAGTTCGACCAGCATGGCGGCGATCGGGCCGTAGACCATCGTCACGAGGATGATCAGATAGGTCAGGATCAGGATGATCGTGATCTTCTGGGCCGTGAAGATGTCGAAGAAATGCGCGGCCTTGGCGACGGTGGTATTGTCGGCGGCCACGATTGGATAGCCGGCCGCGGTCAGCGCCGCGTTCAGCTCGGCGTCGAAACGCTTCTTCTGGTCAGCGGCGTCGGCGGCGGTGCCGGCGTAGCCCTGGACCACGGTCTCACCCACTTTCACGGTGGCAACGCTGCCAGCCGGGCCGTCCACGGTCGAGGAATTGGCCGAGCGGGCGGTCAGGCCGGCCTTGGCGATGTCGCAGGAGTTGGTGAACTTGACGGTGCCGGTCGGGTTGAACTGGAACGAGCAGTCGGCCGGATCGGCGGTCACCACGATGGGCGTCAGATGCGCATTGTAGAGCATCGGGTTGGCGGTCTTCGTCAGGAAGCCGAACACCGGGAAGTAGGTCAGCGCCGCGATCAGGCAGCCGGCCAGGATGATCGGCTTGCGGCCGATCTTGTCGGACAGACGGCCGAAGAAGATGAAGCCGTAGGTGCCGAGGATCAGCGACCAGGCCACAAAGACGTTGGCCGAGAAGCTGTCGACCTTGATCACGTTCTGCACGAAGAACAGCGCGTAGAACTGACCCGAGTACCACACCACGGCCTGACCGGCGGTAAGGCCGAGCAGCGCGATCAGGGCGATCTTGCCGTTCTTCCAGTTGCCGAAGGCTTCACGCAGCGGCGCTTTCGAGGCCGAACCCTCTTCCTTCATCTTCTTGAAGGCGGGGGATTCGTTCATCTGCAGGCGGATGTAGAGCGAGATCAGCAGCAGAAGGATCGAGCCGAGGAACGGGATGCGCCAGCCCCAGGCGTTGAAGGCCTTCATCATGGCCGGGGTGCCGTCGGCGTTCATCGTCGCCACGCCCGCCGCGTCCAGCACCGGCTGGTCGGGGTAGTTGCCGTTCACATAGCCCTGCACCAGCAGGATCACGATCAGCGACAAGAGCAGGCCCAGCGTTGCCGTGGTCTGGATGAACGAGGTGAAGTAGCCCCGCTGGTTCTGCGGCGCGTGTTCGGCCACATAGACGGCCGCACCGCCGTATTCACCGCCAAGGGCAAGGCCCTGCAGCATGCGCAGCGCGATCAGGATGATCGGCGCGGCAACGCCCCAGCTGTAGTAGCTGGGCAGCATGCCCACGATGAAGGTCGAAAGACCCATGATCATGATGGTCATGAGGAAGGTGTATTTCCGGCCGATCAGGTCGCCCAGCATCCCGAAGACCAGCGCGCCGAAGGGGCGCACGATAAAGCCCGCCGCGAAGGCCAGAAGCGCGAAGACGTTGCGCGTGGCTTCGGGGAAGGGGGTAAAGAACTGCGCCCCGATGATCGCGGCGAGCGAACCGTAGAGGTAGAAGTCATACCACTCGAAGATCGTCCCGGCCGAGGAAGCAAGGATAACCTTCTTCTCCTCGGTGGTCATGGGACGCGAGCGTGCGCTCACGTCGGTCGTTGCATTAGCCATGTGGCCTCCTCCGTGTTTTCCGGTTTTCACCGGTCCCTGTTGCGATCGTCAGGTGCTGACGGGGCAAACCTTCTCCGTTCCGGCCAGGGCCGGTTTGCGGGTGCCCGCAGGTCTGACGATCCTCCCTTCCCCTGCGCCCGGCCCCGAAGGCCGGATGCAGCCTTCAAACTCAGGCCGCGACGCCCTGCACGATGCGGCCCAGCCCCTGGCGGATCGCGGCGATGGAACCCATCGCGTCGATCCGTTCCAGGACGCCCCGGCCTTCGTAATAGGCGATCAGCGGCGCCGTCTGGGCGTGATAGGCCTTCAGCCGTTCGCGCACCGTTTCGGCATTGTCGTCGGCGCGGCGCTTCATCGCCGTGCCGCCGCATTTGTCACAAACGCCCGCCGAGGCGGGCTGTTTGAACTGGTCATGATAGCCTTCGCCGCAGCCGGCGCAGGTGTAGCGTCCCGAAACCCGGCCCACCATCGCCTCATCATCCACTTCAAGGCTGATGGCGGCGGTCACTTTGCGGCCGGCGTCGGACAGAAGCGCGTCCAGCGCAGCGGCCTGCCCCGCGGTGCGGGGAAAGCCGTCCAGGATGATGCCCTTTGCCACGTCGGGCTGGGCCATCCGGTCCTGCAGGATGGCCAGCACGATGTCGTCCGACACCAGCTGCCCCGCCTCCATCACCGCTTTCGCGCGCTTGCCGGCCTCGGTCCCCGCTGCAACGGCCGCGCGCAGAAGGTCGCCCGTCGAAAGCTGGATCAGGCCGAAGTCTTCCTCCAGCATCCGGGCCTGCGTGCCCTTGCCGGCCCCGGGGGGGCCAAGCAGGATGATGACGGGGGCGCTGGCGGCCATCGGTTCAGCCCCGGTTCATGCGGTTGGCGATCAGGTCATCGACGACCGAGGGATCGGCCAGCGTCGAGGTATCGCCCAGTGCGCCAAAGTCGTTCTCGGCGATCTTGCGCAGGATGCGGCGCATGATCTTGCCCGAGCGGGTCTTGGGCAGGCCGGGGGCCCACTGGATCAGGTCGGGCTTGGCGATGGGGCCGATTTCGGTGCGGACCCAGGCCTCAAGCTCTTTGCGCAGCGCGTCGGTCGGCTCGACGCCTTTCATCAGGGTGACATAGGCATAGATGCCCTGACCCTTGATGTCGTGCGGGTAACCCACAACCGCGCTTTCGGCGACCTTCGGATGGGCGACCAACGCCGATTCCACCTCGGCCGTGCCCATGCGGTGGCCCGAGACGTTGATCACGTCATCGACGCGGCCGGTGATCCAATAGTAGCCGTCCTTGTCGCGCCGGCAGCCGTCGCCGGTGAAGTAATAGCCCTTGTACTGCTGGAAGTAGGTCTCCTGGAACCGCTCATGATCGCCCCAGACGGTGCGCATCTGTCCGGGCCAACTGTCGGCGATGCAGAGAACGCCTTCGGTCTCCGTCTCTTCCATGACCTTGGCCGAAGCCGCGTCCAGCACCACCGGCTTCACGCCGAAGAAGGGCTTGGTGGCCGAGCCGGGCTTGGTCGGGATGGCGCCGGGCAGCGGCGTCAGCATGTGGCCGCCGGTTTCGGTCTGCCAGAACGTATCGACGATCGGGCATTTCCCCTTGCCGACATGGGTATTGTACCAGTTCCAGGCCTCGGGGTTGATCGGCTCACCCACCGAGCCCAGAAGGCGCAGCGACGACAGGTCGTGCTTTTCCACCCATTCGGCGCCCAGCCCCATCAGGCTGCGGATGGCGGTCGGGGCGGTGTAGAACTGCGTCACCTTGTGCTTGGCGATCACTTCCCAGAACCGTCCCGCATCGGGGAAGGTGGGCACGCCTTCGAACATGATCGTGGTGGCGCCGTTGGCCAGCGGGCCATAGACGATATAGCTGTGGCCGGTGACCCAGCCCACATCGGCGGTGCACCAGAACACATCGCCTTCGTGATAGTCGAAGGTCAGCTCATGCGTCATCGCTGCATAGACAAGGTAGCCGCCGGTGGTATGCACCACCCCCTTCGGCTTGCCCGTCGAACCCGAGGTGTAAAGCACGAACAGCGGGTCTTCGGCGCCCACTTCGGTATAGGGGCAATAGGGCTTGGCGGCGGCCATTTCGGCCGTCAGGTCCACGTCACGGCCGTCAACCCAGGTCGTCTGGTCGCCGGTGTGCTTGACCACCAGGCATTTCACCCGGTCCGAGCAGTGCAGAAGCGCCGCATCGGTGTTCGATTTCAGCGCGGTCTTCTTGCCGCCGCGCGGGGCATAGTCGGCGGTGATCACCACCATCGCTTCGGAATCGTTGATCCGGTTGGCCAGCGCATCGGGCGAGAAGCCGCCGAACACCACCGAGTGAATGGCGCCGATCCGGGCGCAGGCCAGCATCGCATAGGCCGCCTCGGGGATCATCGGCATGTAAAGAACGACGCGGTCGCCCTTCTTCACGCCCTGCGCCTTCAGCACGTTCGCCATCCGGCAGGTCTGTTCCAGAAGCTGGGCATAGGTGATGTGGCGCGCCGGCACCTTGGGATCATCGGGTTCCCAGATGATCGCGGTCTGGTTGGCGCGGGCGATCATGTGGCGGTCGATGCAGTTCGCGCTGACGTTCAGCGTGCCGTCCTCATACCACTTGATATCGACCTTGCCGAATTCGAAGTTGGTGTTCTTGACCTTGGTGAAGGGGCGGATCCAGTCGATGCGCTTGCCATGCTCGCCCCAGAAGGCGTCGGGGTCGGCGACCGAGGCCGCATACATGGCGGCATAGTCTTCGGCGTTTACATGCGCCTTGGCGATGAAATCAGCGGATGCGGCGTAAGCGCCGGCGGTCTGGCCCGTCTCTGCCATTCGTTCCTCCTCAATACCCGGGATGATCCATCTGTATCATCCCTGCACGGCCTGCGCATGGCACAGGGCTCCCTCCGTTGAGGTGCATCATAACGAATTTGTAAATGAAAGTGTAACTCTTTTTATTTGCGTGATTTTTCTGTAAATCAATTGACACCGTTAGCGGTGAAACCTGTAAATAAGGCGAAAAATGGCAATGAAATGCGCGGAAATCCGCCGGCGCGGATGACGTTGCGTCGCGGCGATGCCCGACAGGCCGCCGCGCCCGCCCCATGGGGCAGGTGCGGGGCCTTGTCGCACCGGGGCGGTTTTCAGCCGGAAGACGAATCACCCGCGCGCCGCAGCGCGTCGAGGTCGCGCAGATAGCGCACCGCGGGGGTGCGCAGGCCGGCGCGCTTCAGCGCAAAGCGCACATCGGGCCGCGCGCCCAGCACCACCAGCTGCCCGCCGCGCCGCTGCAGTTTCGAGGCGAGCAGCTCGAACACATAGGCGCCCGAACTGTCGATGAAGGGCACGCCGGCAAAGTCGATGACAAAGGCGCGCGGCGTCTCGGCGATCTGGTCCAGCGCCGATCCCAGCCGGGCGGCGGCGCCAAAGAACCACGGGCCGCGCAGGTGGTAGATCACCGTGCCTTCGGGCAGGCCGCGCGCATCCTCGGCCCCCGCCGGCGGATCGGCCTCCAGCGCGGCGCTGGCCGACATGCGGTGGATGAAGACGATCCCGGCCAGCGCGAAGCCCACCACGATCCCCTCGGTCAGGTCGCGGAACACCACCAGCCCGAAGGTCGCCGCCAGCACCACCGCATCGGCGCGCGAGTGGCGGATCAGCTGCCACATCTCTTCCTTCTCAACCATGTTCCACGCGACCACGGCCAGCACCCCCGCCAGCGCGGCCAGCGGGATATAACCCGCCAGCGGGGCCGCGATCAGCATGAAGGCCAGCACGAACAGCGCATGCAGCATGCCCGACACCGGGCCGCGGCTGCCGGCGCGCACATTGGTCGCGGTGCGGGCGATGGTGCCGGTCACGCAGAAGCCGCCGAACAGCGCCGCCCCCACATTGGCCACGCCCTGCGCCAGAAGTTCGGCATTCGGCCGGTGGCGGCGGCCCGACATGCCGTCGGCCACCACGGCGGACAGAAGCGATTCGATGGCGCCCAACAGGGTAAAGCTCAACGCCCAGGGCAGCGCGGCCCCCAGCGCGGCAAGGCCCATCGG
>JACZKR010000086.1 GCA_014859945.1 Paracoccaceae bacterium
GTTCGGACGCGGCGCTGATGGCGGGGCTGGAGGATTGGCTTCTGCCCCATCTGCCGCCCCTGCGGACGGAAGCGGACCTGCGCGGGCTGGACCTGACCGAGGCGCTGAAGGCGCGGCTGACCTGGGACCAGCAGGCGGAACTGGACCGTCTGGTGCCCGCCCATTTCACCACGCCGCTGGGCCGCCGCGTGCCCATCGACTATGACGGCGAAAACCCCGGGATCGAGCTGCGCCTGCAGGAGATGTTCGGCGTGACCACCCATCCCGCAGTGGGCCGCAACCGCCTGCCGCTGCGGGTGACCTTGCTGTCCCCCGGGCAGAAGCCCATTCAGGTGACGATGGACATTCCGAACTTCTGGCGGACCTCTTACGCCGATGTCCGGAAGGACATGCGCGGCCAGTATCCGCGCCACCCCTGGCCCGAAGATCCGACCGAGGCCGAACCCACCCTGCGGGCCAAGCCGCGCGGGACCTGAGCCCTGGGGCGGCGGCCGGGGGCGCTTCGCCCCCCGGACCCCCCGAGAGTATTTCGAAAGGTGCAAATGGCAGGGGGCGCCTGCGGATCAGCTTTCGCTGCCGGTTGCGGCGGCGGCGCGGAACCACAGGATGATCGCCTCGCGTTCCTGGGGTTCCATGTAGCTGACATTGGCGGGGGGCATGGCGTGCGACAGGCCCGATTGCAGGTAGATGCGTTTCGCCTCACGCGCGATCTGGGCCGGAGTTTCCAGAACCACGTCCTTCGGCGGCCAGTGAACCCCCTCCCATGCCGGTTCGGCGGCGTGGCACATCGAGCAGCGGCCTTGCACGATGGTGACGACATCGTCGAACCCTTCTGCCGCGGCATAGCTGAGCGCCGGGCCGTCCAGCGCCGCGCCCTCATCGCCCGCGGGCAGGTGGCGCATCGGCGCGGTTGAAAGCCAGGCGATCAGGATGAACAGGATCGCGGTGGCGGCCCAGGCCCAGTAGGGGCTGCCGGTGCGGGCGTGCTGGCTGTTGAACCAGTGGCGGATGGTGACGCCCATCAGGAAGACGAGGCTGGCGATCAGCCAGTTCCACTCGGTCGCGAAGACCAGCGGGTAGTGGTTCGACAGCATCAGGAACAGCACCGGCAGCGTCAGGTAGTTGTTATGGGTGCTGCGCTGCTTGGCGATCTTGCCGTATTTCGGATCGGGCTTGCGGCCGGCGATCAGGTCGGCCACCACGATCTTCTGGTTCGGGATGATGATCATGAAGACATTCGCGCTCATGATCGTGGCGGTGAAGGCGCCCAGATGCAGCAGGGCGGCGCGGCCGGTAAAGACCTGCGTATAGCCCCAGGCCATGGCGACAAGGATGACGTAGAGCCCCAGTATCAGGCGGGTGTTGTCATCGCCGAAGCGGCTTTTGCAGATCAGGTCATAGGCGATCCAGCCGAAGACCAGCGATCCGACCGATATGGCGATGGCCTGCCAAGGCGCCAGATCGGCAACCTCGGGGTCGATCAGATAGAGGTCATGGCCCAGATAATAGACCAGAAACAGCATCAGGAAGCCCGAAAGCCAGGTGGCGTAGCTTTCCCATTTGAACCAGACCAGGCCCGAGGGCATCTGCGCCGGTGCGACCAGATATTTCTGGATGTGGTAGAAGCCGCCGCCATGGACCTGCCATTCCTCGCCATCGGCGCCGGTGGCCAGATTGCGGTCGCGGTGCAGGCCAAGGTCGAGCGCGATGAAGTAGAAGGAAGAGCCGATCCAGGCGATGGCGGTGATGACATGCAGCCACCGCGCCGCCATCTCCAGCGATTCCCACAAAACGATCCAGTCGTACATCGCGCACCCCCCTGACTTGGGCCTCTTTTGGCAAGGCACGCTATACCCGGGCCCACCTTTCTGATAACCGTGCAAATGGCGGCATCACTTTCAAGCCATCCGTGACAATCGGGGCGCCATGTCCTATGTGAACAACCTCAAAATGTTCGTCCGGGTCTATGAATTGGGCTCGATGTCGGCGGCGGCGCGCGATCAGCGCACCTCGCCCGCCGTCGCTTCGGCGCGGATTTCGGAACTGGAGAAGCATCTGGGGGTGCGTCTCTTCAGCCGTACCACGCGCAGCCTGCAGCCCACCGAGAACGGCCGCATCTTCTATGAAGGCGCCCGCAAGGTGCTGGACGCGATCGATGAGGCTGAGGCGGCGGTGATGGATGTCACGCAGAACCCGCGCGGCACGATTCATGTCTCGGCGCCCCTTGGCATCGGGCGGCGGTTCATCGCGCCGCAGGTGCCGCTGTTCAAGGACGGCTACCCCCAGATCGACGTGCGGCTGCGGCTGTCGGACCGGTCGATCGACGTGACGGCCGAGGGGCTGGACGTGGCCTTTCACCTTGGCATTCTTGAGGATTCGACGCTGAAGGTGCGGCTGATCGCCGATTGTCCGCGCATCCTGTGCGCCGCGCCGGCCTATATCGCGCGGCGCGGCAATCCGGCCGACGGGGCGGCGCTGGTTTCCGACCGGCATGATTGCCTGAACCTGCGCTTTCCGGGCGCCAAGGAATTCCAGTGGACGCTGCAGACCGCCGAAGGCCCCCGCCGGTTCGAGATTCTGGGGCCTTTCGAAAGCGATGACGGCGATGTGCTGACCGGCTGGGCGCTGGACGGGCGGGGCATCGTGATGAAGCCGCTGTTCGAGGTGGCGGAATATCTGCGCGACGGGCGGCTGGTGCCGGTGGCAACAGCCACGCCGCCGATGCCGACGCAGCTTTCCTGCCTGTCGCAGCACCGGCGCCTGCGCGATCCGAAGGTGCGGCTGTTCACCGATTTCATGGCGGGCCATATCCGTGAGGAAATGCGCCGCGCCATGCAGGGGCTTGAGGGCCGGTTTTCGCCCGGCCCCCCGGCATAACCCCTAGCGCCAGCCGAGCGCGGGCGCGACATGCTTCAGGATCGATTCGATCACATGGGCGTTGTATTCGACGCCCAGAGTGTTCGGCACGGTCAGCAGCAGCGTGTCGGCTTCGGCAATCGCCTCATCCCGGCGCAGCTCTTCGATCAGCTTGTCCGGCTCGGCGGCATAGCTGCGGCCAAAGACGGCGCGGGTATCGTCGATCACCCCAACCTGATCCTGATCGGGGCGGGAGGAACCGAAATACATCCGGTCCAGATCATTGGTGATGGCGAAGATCGACCGGCTGACCGACACGCGCGGGCTGCGGCTGTGACCGGCCTCTTTCCAGGCGGCACGATACTTGCGGATCTGCTTCGCTTGCTGGACGTGGAACGGCTCGCCGCTTTCGTCCCATTTCAGGGTCGAGCTTTGCAGGTTCATCCCCACCGCCGCCGCCCATTCCGCCGTGGCATCCGACGCCGCACCCCACCAGATGCGGTCGCGCAAGCCTTCGGAATGCGGTTCCAGCCGCAGAAGGCCGGGCGGGTTGGGGA
>JACZKR010000087.1 GCA_014859945.1 Paracoccaceae bacterium
TGCCAAAGGAGCGACCCCATGAAACGCCTCATCGCCTCTGGCCTCATGTTCGGCAATCTGGTCGAGGTCTCGTCCCCCGCGCTGGTCGAGCGTTATAACCGCGCGCTGAAGCATCTGACGGGCAAGACCACGGCGCTGACCGATTTCCACATCGACATCTCGGGCTATTCGCCGGAAATCGGGGATGAGCTGGACGATCCGCTTTACCTCAACCCCAACGGCGCGAACCGGCAGTTCATCCTTCTGACCACCAGCCAGAAGACCGCGCCGCTCTTGAACATGAAGTTCTCCACCTCGCGCGGCATCCTGACCCAGTTCATCGAGGCGAACGAGGCGCAGCTTTTCGCCCTGACCGCGCGCGATGCCGTGGCGGGCGAATTGCAGGGCTCGGTCTATGAGGTGTCCACCCCCGCGCGGCTTCTGGAGATGAAGCAGGTCACGGTCGAGGCCGACACGATCGGCGGCCATGTCGCCGATGCCGAGCGGCTGACCGGCATGATCAGCCAGTTCCGTGAGGAGCCGGGCGGTTGGCAGGATGACGTTCTGGTGGCCCGGATGATCGAACTGGCGCGCAAGACCGGTGACGTGACCCGCGTCCCGATCAGCCTGCCCGCCATGACCTTCCGCCAGCCGAATTTCTGGACCAGCCATTTCGGCGGCATCTACGTCTTTCAGGACACCCGCTTTCCCGGCCTGATTTCCACCCTGCCCCGCGAAAGCCTGGGTGTCATGCCGATCTCGCCGGTGATGGACCTGACGCAGCGCAATGCCATTGCCGACTGGCTGGAACGCAACGGGCTGGTCGAACCGATCGTGCAGGCGCGCGGCATGGATGCGGCGGCGGTGCTGCGGCAGAAGATGGATTTCATCCTGGTCGAAGCGGCCGAGACCCTGGGAATTGAAATCGGCGACGCCCGGCGCACCGAATTGCGCAAGATCGCCTACCGGCTGGGCGACAGCCTGCCCGAGGAGTTCCTGGGCCTTGCCGCCCTTCTGCGCTGGGTCGAAGGCGCGGGGCCTTGGCCGCGCATCAGCAGCGAACATCCCTGCTATTTCTACACCCTGCGCGGGGCGGTCGGCGCCGACCGCGATCTGGTGAACATGCTTCTGGCCGAACTTGCGCCGATGGATGTGCGGCAGATGTTCATCACCCACAAGGAACTGTTCTACGCCCATTATTCCGGCTGGTCCGAGCGCAAGCGGCAATGGGTGGTGGATTTCCTGCGGCGTGAATACACCGTTGACAAGCAGGGCGCGCGCGAGGCCCTCTTCGGTCCCGAACCCTCGATGGACAGCCGCGAACGCCCGGCCCCGCGCCCCGCGCGCGACGTGGGTCCGGTGGCCGGCCCCTGGGGTACAGCAAGCGGAGGCAGAAGATGATCGGACTGATCCGTCTGGCCGTTGTCGGCTTTGTCCTTCTGACCGTGGTCTATGTGCTGGTGTCGATCTATTCCCGCTCGGTCCGGCGCGAACGGCTTGAGAAGGAATGGGATACCGACCCGGCCAACGAAGGCCGCCTGCCTGACGAGCGTACGGCCTTCATCGAGGCCGGAATGCAGGCCTACCGCCATTCGCTGCGCCGGCGGCTGATCGTGCTGGTCTATGTCGTGCCACTGGCGGCGGCGGCCGTGACGGCCTATCTGGTGAACTGGTAACCGCGGAGGCCGATGAAGATGAAATTCCTGAGATTCATGAAATGGACCATTCGCATCCTGCTGGTCCTCTTCGTGCTGGGCTTCCTGCACTATACCCTGCCGCAGCACGACATCGTGCGCATCACCAACACCTACAACCGCCTGACCACGGTGGGGCCTGAAAACTCATGGGCCTATTCGGCGCCCGATTCCGGCACGGCTGAAAGCACCTCGACCCGCGATATCCGCTTCATCGACGCGGCTTTCGACGGCGGCAAGGTGATCGTCTACCGCAACGAAGATACCGGCTGGGTCTGGCCGCCCTATTTCAAATACGACAGCTCGAACCTGCAGGCCGAGGCGACGAACCTGAAATCCTCGGGCACCGAGGCGAAATGGGTCGTCGTCACCCATTACGGCTGGCGCATCCCGCTGCTGTCGATCTACCCCAACGCCGTCGCCGTGCGTGAGGCGACGGGCCCCGATGAAACCATCATCCCCTGGGTCAACATCGTCGTCCTGATCTTCCTGATCTTCATCGTGATCATGGTGCGCCGCATGTGGGCGCAGTTCTGGGAACGCACGATCGAACCCGCCGCCGCCAATGTCGAAGAGGCATGGGACAGCGCCGAAGCGCGCGCCACCGGTTTCTGGGGGCGCATCCGGCGGATGTTCGGCGGCAAATGACCGGCGATGCCTATGCCGTCACGCCGCTGAACCGGGTGAAGCGCCTGCATGAAAAGGCGCGCTACGATCAGGCGGCGGTGCATGGGGTGATTGACGCCACGCCCATGGCACATATCGGCTATGCCATTGACGGCCAGCCCTTTGCCACGCCCACGCTGGTCTGGCGGCAGGGCGAGGCGCTTTACTGGCACGGCTCTTCGGCCAGCCGCATGGTGCGCCATCTGGCACCGGGGGCGCCCGCCTGCGTGACTTTCACGCAGCTGGACGGGCTGGTCATGGCGCGGTCGGGCTTCAACCATTCGGTTCTGTACCGCACCGCCATGTGCTTCGGCACCGCCCGGCTGGTCACCGACCCTGAGGAGAAAGCCGCGCAATTGCTGATGGCGGTGGACCGTTTCTTTCCCGGCCGGTCGGCGGCGCTGCGCCCGATCAGCAAGCAGGAAACCAAGGCTACCGGGCTGATCCGGCTGGACATCGAAAGCGCAGTCGCCAAGATCGCAGACGGCGGGGTCGAGGATGAGGCCGAAGATTACACCCACCCGGTCTGGGCCGGCATCATCCCCCTGACCACGGTGATCGGCCCGGCGATTGCCGACGACAGGCTGATGCCCGGCGTCACCGAACCCGGCGCGGGGCTGGAAGCCTACCGCCCCGGACGGCGTCTGGACGATGTGGTGGCCGAAGCCGCCGGGGAATAGCGCGGACCGGCCAGACCGGCCGCGCCCCCGGCCTATCCGCGCAGAACGCCGCCGGTCGCCTTGGCGACCTTCTCGACGATCTTCTTCGACACCGCCTCGATCTCGGCTTCGGTCAGCGTCTTGTCCACCGGCTGCAGCCGCACGGTCAGCGCGATGCTTTTCTTGCCGGCGCCCATCTGCGCCTCGGCCTTTTCGCCGGCGAACTGGTCAAACACCCGCACGCTTTCGATCAGCGCCTTGTCGGCCCCCTGCGCCGCCTGCACCGCCGTCAGCGCCTCGACCCCGGCATCGACGACAAAGGCGAAATCGCGGTCCACTGCCTGAAGGTCGCTGATCGTCAGCGCAGGCCGCGTGGGGGTGCGCAGCTTGGGGAAGGGCACCGACGCCACCTGCACGGTAAAGGCCACCGCCGGTCCCTTCACGTCCAGCGCCGCCAGAACGCGGGGGTGAACCTCTCCGAAGGTCGCCATCACATTCGGCCCCAGCCCGATCGCGCCCGACCGGCCCGGATGCCACCAGCCCGCCACCTTGCGGCCGATCTGCACCCGCTGCGGCGCGCCCAGCGCGGCCAGAACCGCCTCGGCATCGGCCTTGGCGTCGAACACATCAACCGGCCGGCGTGAGCCGTGCGGATCGCGCGCCGCCGACGCGCCCACCAGAAGGCCGGTGGCATGCAGCACCTGCTCGCCCGGCTCCCCTCCGGCGAAGACCGGCCCGATCTCGGCCAGCGCAAGGTCCATGAAGCCGCGCGCCTGATTGCGCGCCGCCGCGCGCAAGAGGCCCGGCAGAAGGTCGGGCCGCAGATGCGTCATCTCGGACGAGATCGGGTTTTCCACCCGCACCGCATCGGCCCCGCCGCCAAACAGCCGCGCCGCGCCTTCGTCAATGAAGCTGTAGGTCACGCATTCGTTGTAGCCCAGCGCCGCGATGGTGCGCCGCGCCGCCTTTTCGCGCTGCTGCATCGGCGTCAGGATCGGCTGCGGCACGCCCGGCACCGCGCGGCGCAGGGGCTTGCCTTCCAGCTTGGTCAGGCTGGCGATGCGGGCGACCTCTTCGATCAGGTCCGCCTCGCCCAGCACATCGGGCCGCCATGAAGGCGGGGTGGCCATGTCGCCGTCCAGCCGGAAGCCCAGCGCCTCCAGCGTGGCGCGCTGGGTCGCCTCGGCAATCTCCATCCCCACAAGGCTGACCACGCGCGCCGGGTCCAGCCGGTAGGCGCGGGTGGTATCGGGCGCGGCACCGGCCACCACCACCTCGGACGGCACGCCGCCGCACAGATCAAGGATCAGCTTGGTCGCCAGTTCCATCCCATCGGCGGTGAAGGCCGGGTCGATCCCGCGTTCGAACCGATAGCGGGCGTCCGAGTTGATCTTCAGCGCCCGGCCGGTGGTTGCAGTGCGGATCGGATCGAAGAACGCCGCTTCAAGGAACACGTTCACCGTATCCTCGGAACACCCCGAAGCCTCGCCCCCCATCACGCCACCCAGGCTTTCGACGCCATGGTCATCGGCGATCACCGTCATGCCGGGCGCCAGCGCATAGGTCTTGCCGTCCAGCGCCAGCAGGCTTTCGCCCTCGGCCGCGGACCGCACCACCAGATCGCCCGCCACCTTGTCGGCGTCGAACACATGCAGCGGGCGGTTCAGATCGAAGGTGAACAGGTTGGTGATATCGACCAGCACCGAAATCGGCCGCAGCCCGATGGCCTTCAGCCGCGTCTGCAGCCAGTCGGGCGAGGGGCCGTTCTTCACCCCCCGGATCACCCGGCCCAGGAAATGCGGACAGGCCTTGCCCTCCACCTCGGGCGCCAGCCGCACGCCGATCGGGCTGACGAACTGCCCCGGCACCGGCACGACCGCCAGCGGCTTCAGCCGGCCCAGACCGCGCGCCGCCAGATCGCGGGCAATGCCGCGCACGCCCAGCGCGTCGGGGCGGTTGGGGGTCACCTTCACATGGATCATCGGATCGGTAGAGCCCGGGCGGTTCGCCGCCAGCCAGTCGGTGAACTTCTGGCCCACCTCGCCCGAGGGCAGTTCGATGATGCCGTTGTGTTCGTCCGACAGCTCAAGCTCGCGTTCCGAACACATCATGCCGTGGGATTCCACGCCGCGGATCTTGCCCACGCCCAGCGTCACGTCGATGCCCGGCACATAATCGCCCGGCTTGGCCAGAACCACGGTGATCCCCGCCCGTGCATTGGGGGCGCCGCAGACGATCTGCTTCTCGCCCTCATCCGTCATGACGCGGCAGACGCGCAGCCGGTCGGCATCGGGGTGCTGCACCGCCTCGACCACCTTGGCCAGAGTAAACACCTCCAGCCGCGCGGCCGGATTGACCACCTCTTCCACCTCAAGCCCCAGATCGGTCAGGGCGTAAAGGATGTCATCCAGCGCGGCCTCGGTCTCGAGGTGATCCTTCAGCCAGGACAGGGTGAATTTCATCTGGGTGCCCTTTCGGGTTGGCATGCACGGTCGGCGGCCGGCTTAGCGCGAAACGCCGGCAAGGGGAAGCGCCGAGGCCCGGTTTCCGGGGCGGAAACGGGCTGTATCCCGCCTGCCGGGCCGGGGCCACCGCTTGGCCACATTGCCGCCCGACCGAAGGGGCTAGTGCGGGCCATGGACCCGCTGCTTGACATCCCCAAGAACCGCCGCCCCGCCCCCACCCTGCGGCTGTGCCTGCTGATGGGGGTTCTGGCGCTTCTGGCGCTGGTGATCACGGGCGGCTGATCAGACCGAACGGGTGATCCCGCCATCGACCCGCAGGTTCTGCCCGGTGATGTAGCCCGCCGCCTCCGAGGCCAGAAAGCTGACCGTTCCGGCAATCTCTTCCACCCGGCCATAGCGGCCCATCGGGATGCGGGCGCGGAATTCCTCTTTTTCCGGCAATGAGTTGATGAAGCCCGGCAGCACATTGTTGATGCGGATGCCATCCGCCGCATAACGGTCGGCGTAAAGCTTGGTGAAAGCCGCCAGCCCCGCACGCGCCACGCCCGAGGTCGGGAAGGCCGGGTCGGGCTCAAACGTGGCGAAGGTGGTGATGTTCACGATGCTGCCACCCGTGCCCTGTGCCAGCAGGATCGGCGTCACCGCCCGGATCGGCCGCACCGCCGACAGAAAGTAGATGTCGAACCCCTGATGCCAGCCTTCGTCGGTGATCTCGACCAACGGCGCACGCGGGCCGTGGCCGGCGCTGTTCACCAGAACGTCGATCCGGCCGAAGCGCGTCATCGCCGCATCGACCAGCCGCGCCACATCGTCATTCGACTGGTTCGAGCCGGTCACCCCCACGCCGCCCAGCGCCTCGGCCAGCGCCTGACCCTTGCCGGACGAGGACAGGATCGCCACGGCGAACCCGTCCGCCGCCAGCCGCCGCGCCGCCGCAGGGGCTATGCTGGTCAGGCTAGCGGCAAGGAGGGGACGATGCAAAAGGTTGCGGTGATCACGGC
>JACZKR010000088.1 GCA_014859945.1 Paracoccaceae bacterium
CCCCATGGCCTAGAACAGAGGGGCGAGCAGGACGGACCATGGCAACACGACCCATATCGGCGGATACGGCCACCCACCCCGATGAGCGCTGGAGCAATCCGGCGCGCGGCACCATCCGTTTCCGCACCCTGATCTCGGCCCCTGCGACGCCGACCGACAGCATAGTCTGCGGCGTGGCGCTGATGGCGCCGGGCGAAACCTTTGCGCTGCATTCCCATCCCCAGCCCGAGGTCTATTTCGGGCTTGAGGGCGAAGGCACGGTGATGATCGACGGCACCCCCCACCGTCTGGCGCCCGGCGTGGCGCTGTTCATTCCGGGCGGCGCGCAGCATGGCGTGCCGGTGGCCGACCAGCCGCTGAAATGGTTCTACACCTTCGCCGCCGATTCCTTTGACGACATCCGCTACAGCTTCCCCGCCGAAGCCCCCGCCGAAGCCAAGGACCAGACATGACCGACGACGCGCTTGTGATCTTCACCCCTTCGGGCAAGCGGGGCCGCTTTGCACTTGGCACCCCGGTGCTGACCGCCGCGCGGCAACTGGGGGTTGATCTCGATTCGGTCTGCGGCGGCCGCGGCATCTGCTCGAAATGCCAGATCAGCCCGGGCTACGGCGAGTTTCCGAAACATGGCGTCACGGTGGACGAAGACGCGCTGACGCCGTGGAACGCGGTCGAGGAGCGCTACAAATCCAAGCGCGGCATGGCGCCGGGCCGGCGGCTGGGCTGTCAGGCCCGGGTGATGGGAGACATCGTCATCGACGTGCCGCCGGAAAGCCAGGTTCACAAGCAGGTCATCCGCAAATCCGCGACCGAGCGCCATATCGAGATGGACCCGGCCACCCGCGCCCTGTTCGTCGAGGTGGCCGAGCCCGACATGCACGAACCGACCGGCGATTTCGAGCGGCTGAAGCGGGCGCTGGCCGAACAGTGGCAGGTCGAAGACCCGATTGCCGATCTGGCCCTGCTGTCGCGCCTGCAACCGGCGCTGCGCAAGGGCGAATGGAAGGCCACGGTCGTGCTGACCAAGGGCAACCACGACACCCGCCCCCGCATTCTTGAGGTATATCCGGGCTTTCACGAAGGCGGCCTTTACGGGCTGGCCATCGACCTTGGCTCGACCACCATCGCGGCGCATCTGTGCAGCCTGACCGACGGGACGGTTCTGGCCTCGTCCGGGCTGATGAATCCCCAGATCCGCTTTGGCGAAGACCTGATGAGCCGGGTTTCCTATGCCATGATGAACCCCGGCGGCGATGCCGAGATGACCCGCGCGGTGCGCGAGGCGATCAACGCGCTGGCCCGCGCCATCGCCGATGAGGCGAAGGTGGACCCGAAGGCGATCTTCGAGGTGGTCTTCGTGATGAACCCGGTGATGCACCACCTCCTGCTGGGCATCGACCCGGTCGAGCTGGGTCAGGCGCCCTTTGCGCTGGCCACCTCGGGCAGCCTGTCGCTGGATGCGGCCGATCTGGACCTGACCAACATCCACGGCGCCGCCCGGGTCTATGTGCTCCCGTGCATCGCCGGCCATGTCGGCGCCGACTGCGCCGCCGTCGCCCTGTCGGAAGAGCCCGACAAATCGGATGAAATGGTGCTGATCGTCGATGTCGGCACCAATGCCGAAATCCTTCTGGGCAACCGCAGCCGGGTTCTGGCCTGTTCCAGCCCCACCGGCCCGGCCTTTGAGGGCGCGCAGATCACCTCGGGCCAGCGCGCCGCCCCCGGAGCCATCGAGCGGGTCGAGATTGACCCGGTCACCAAGGAACCCCGCTTCCGCGTCATCGGCTGCGACCTGTGGTCGGATGAGCCGGGCTTTGCCGAAGCGACGAAATCCACCGGCATCACCGGCATCTGCGGCTCGGGCATCATCGAGGCGGTGGCCGAGATGCGGATGGCCGGCCTGCTGGACGCCGGCGGCCTGATCGGCGGCCCCGATCAGGTGGGCACGCAGCGTTCGGTCCTGTTCGGGCGCACGCATTCCTACCTGATGCACGATGCCTCGGCCGAGGGCGGGCCGAAGATTTGGGTGACGCAGGGCGACATCCGCGCCATCCAGCTGGCCAAATCGGCGCTTTACGCCGGGGCGCGGCTGTTGATGGACGAGATGGGCGTCGAGCGGGTCGAGAAGGTGACGTTGGCCGGCGCCTTCGGGGCCCATATCAGCCCGAAACACGCCATGGTTCTGGGCATGATCCCCGACGTGCCTCTGTCGAAAGTGGTCAGCGCCGGCAATGCCGCCGGCACCGGCGCGCGGATCGCGCTGTGCAACGTTGGCGCCCGCAACCAGATCGAGGCGGTGGTTCACCGCATCCACAAGGTGGAAACCGCCATCGAGCCGCGCTTTCAGGAGCATTTCGTCAATGCCTCAGCCATCCCGAACGCGGTCGATCCCTTCCCCGAGCTTTCCAAGGTGGTGACGCTGCCCGATGTCAGCTTCAACACCGCCTCGGGCGGCGGCGAAGGCGGGCGGCGCCGGCGGCGCTAGGGCGGATCGCCTTCAATCTGATTCAGATTGAAGGCGATCCAAGACAGGCAAGCCGTTGGAAATGTTGTGCATCTCTTTCAATCAGGTGAACCTGATTGAAAGAGATGCACTCCAGACCCTGACCGTTGCAGCGGGGGCGCTTCGCCCCCCGCACCCCCCGAGGATATTTACAGACAGATGAAAGCCGCCTTGCCATTCATCTGTCCCCAAATATCCCGGGGGTGAGGGCCGGATGGCCCGAGGGGGCAGCGCCCCCTCTTCGCGGCCGGCCCGGGGCGGGCGGTCAGGCCACCTGCCCTGCTGCCCAACCCGAAGACCAGGCCCACTGGAAATTGTAGCCGCCCAGCCAGCCGGTTACGTCCACCACCTCGCCGATGAAATATAGGCCCGGCACGCCCCGCGCCTCCATCGTGCGGCCGTCGAGGGCGCGGGTATCGACGCCGCCCAAAGTGACCTCGGCGGTGCGGTAGCCCTCGCTTCCGACCGGCGTCACCTGCCACCGGTGCAGCCGCGCGGCGATCCGGTCCAGGGTGGCGGTGGAAAGCTCGGCCATCGGTGCGGTCAGGCCAAGGTCATCCTCGATGCTGCGGGCCAGCCGTTCGGGCAGCATCCGCGCCAGCACGGTGCGCAGCGCGGCCTTGCCCTGTTCGCGCTTGGCGCGGGCAAGGGCGGCCGGCGCATCGCCCCCCGGCAGAAGGTCGATCACCAGCCCCTCGCCTTCGCGCCAGTAGCTGGAGATCTGCAGGATCGCCGGGCCGGAAAGCCCGCGGTGGGTGAAAAGAAGCGCCTCGTCAAAACGGGTCTTGCCGCAGCCCACCCGGGCGGGCAGCGACAGGCCGGCAAGGGGCGCAAGCCGCGCCAGCTCCTGTTCGGCAAAGGTCAGCGGCACCAGCGCGGGACGGGTTTCGACCAGCGGCAGGCCAAAGCTTTCGGCGATGCGGTAGCCGTGGCCGGTCGCCCCCATCTTGGGGATCGACTTGCCGCCGGTTGCCACCACCACGCTGGCCGCGCGCAGGGGGCCGCGGGCGGTTTCAACCTCGAACCCCTGATCCAGCCGGCGCACCGCGCCAAGGCTGCAGCCCAGCCACAGCGCGCCCCCCGCCGCCGCCAGATCGCCGGTCAGCAAGGCGACGACCTGCGTCGCCGGCCCGTCGCAGAAAAGCTGGCCCAGGGTCTTTTCATGCCAGGCGATGCCGGCCGCATTGATCCGCGCGATGAAGTCCCACTGGGTATAGCGTTTCAGCGCCGAAAGCGCGAAGCGGGGGTTCTGCGACAGGAAGCGGTCGGGCGCGATGCCGGTGTTGGTGAAGTTTGCAGCGCCCGCCGCCCGAGATGCGGATCTTCTCGCCCGCGGCCTTGGCATGGTCGATCACCACCACCCGGCGGCCACGGCGCGCGGCCTCGATCCCGGCCATCAGCCCGGCCGCGCCCGCCCCCAGAACCGCCACATCCACCTGTTCCATAAGGCCCCATAACGGCGCGGCGCCCTTGCGTCCAGCGCCATCGGCGGCCGGCAGTGCGAAGGCGCAGGCAAAGGCCCAAGCCCTTGAATTCGCGGCGTCACATGTCAGGAAAGTTTGGCTGGGGCGCTAGGATTCGAACCTAGGTATGGCGGTACCAAAAACCGCTGCCTTACCACTTGGCGACGCCCCAACCGTGCGGCGGTGTTTAGCGAAGCGCCTTGCGGGGTGCAAGGGGCTTCGCGCGAAAAATCCGCAAGGTCCGTGCGATGATCGTGCGATGATCGTGCGATGATACCGGGGGTCCGGGCGGGTGGCCCTTGACCGGCCGGCCGGCTTGGTCTTTCAAGGGCCATGTCCGTCTTTTCCCGCCTTGCCGCCCTCTGCCGCCGCCTTGCCATGCCGCTCAGCCCCGACCGGGCGCATGAGGCGCTGCGCGACGATATCGCCGGGGCCATCGCCCTTGGCCATTCGGGCGGGGCGATGGCGAAGGATGACCGCGACCGGCTTCTGGGGGCGCTGGACCTTGGGCACCGGACGGTGGAAGAGATCATGCGCCACCGCAGCCGGATCGAGATGATCGACGCTGACAGCCCGCCCGAGGCGGTGCTGCGGCAGGTTCTGGCGTCGTCCTTTTCGCGCCTGCCGGTCTATCGCGGCGAGGCCGAGAATGTGCTGGGCGTGATCCATGTGAAGGATCTCTGGCGCGAGGTGGATCGGCTCAGCCGCGATGAGGCGGGGCTGGCGGGGCTTGATCTGGTGAAGGTGGCGATGAAGCCCTATTTCATCCCCGAGACCACGGCGCTGGACGAACAGATGCGCGAATTCCTCAAGCGGCGCACGCATTTCGCCTTGGTGGTCGATGAATATGGCGCGCTGCGCGGGCTGATCACGCTGGAGGATATTCTGGAAGAGATCGTCGGCGAGATCACCGACGAGCATGACGTGGTCGCGCGCGAATCCGGTCTGAAACGGGATGAGACCGGGGGCTGGCTGGTCGATGGCGCCATGACCATCCGCGACCTGAACCGCGCGATGGACTGGGCGCTGCCCGATGATGAGGCGAACACAGTGGCCGGGCTGGTCATCCACGAAGCGCAGATGATCCCGGCCGAGGGGCAGGCCTTCAGCTTTCACGGCTTCCGGTTCGAGGTACTGTCGCGCCGCGACAACCGGGTAGCCCGGCTGCGGATCCGGCCGCTGTAGCGGGGCGCTACGGAAGACATCCGCGCGGCGACCGTAGGGTGCGTGGTCCCCACGCACAGTCCCGGATGGAATGGCGAAGGCCATCACCTACACCGCGTCCCGCCCGGCCCGGCGTCCGCATCCGCCGCTCAGACGATCTCGATCACCGCCGCCAGACCCGTGGTCGTGGTCACGCCGTCCAGCCGGACCGAGGTGCCGTCGGCGAAGCTGAAGATCACATCGCCGCCTTCGACCGCGGCATAGCGCTGCACGACCTCTTCGGCCGTCAGCCGCTGGTTCGCCCACAGCGCATCGTCAAAGCGCAGCACGTCCCGTTCGGCCCGCGAGAAATCGGCGATCACGTCATCGCCGGCGCCGGGGGCGAAGATGAACGTATCCGGCCCCAGACCGCCGATCAGCATGTCATCGCCGATCCCGCCCAGAAGCCGGTCGCCATCGGCCCCGCCGTTCAGCACGTCATTGCCGCCGCCGCCGTTCAGCACGTCGCAGCCCGCCTCGCCCATCAGCGTGTCATTGCCGTCGGCGCCGTAAAGCGTGTCATAGCCCAGCCGGCCGAACAGCCGGTCATCCCCCGCTAGCCCGTTCAGCACATTGGCGCCGCGGTTGCCGATCAGGTCGTTGTTGGCCACGTTGCCGGTGGCGTTCAGATTGGCGGCGCCCAGAAGCCGCACCACCTGGATGCCGCCGCCCAGGGTGATGTCGGCCGAACTGGCCCAGTAGCGGCCGTTGATCAGGTCAAGCTTGATGTTCTCGCCGTCGCCATCGACCAGGACGCTGAACTTCTTGCCGTTCACCACGCCCGCCACCTTGATCGGACCGTCCGTGTCAGGCAACAGCGCAGTATAACCGCCGGTGTCGCTGCTGCGCACGGTGCGGCCGCCCACGGTGAAACTGGTGCCGCCCGTCGCCTCGCCGATCGAATAGAAGTCGTCGCGGTCGGTGTCGGTAAAGGTCACGCCGGTCAGGTAATTCTGGGTGGTGCGGCCGAAATTCTCGGTCACCATCGAGGCGTTGAAATTGCGCCCCGAGGTGAAGACGCCGACCTCCTGCGAGACGCCGATCAGGGTGTAGGTCGGGCTCATGATGTTCACGCGGTGGCCGGCGCTGACCACCAGATCGCCGTGCTGCTGGCCGATCAGGCTGTTGGCGTCGATCGAGCCGGTCGAGCCGCGCCATGAGATGTTCTCGCCCACGCCATAGCCGGAAAAGCCCGCCGCCATCGCCCGCTGGTAGGGCGAGCTTCCGCCGGCGCCGGTATGCGAGAAGATGTCATTGGCCAGCATCCACAGCGAATGCCCCGTCGCCGAAGCGTCGAGCGTCGGGTCATAGGCCAGCGGCTGCTTTGGCGTGCCGTCGATTGTGCCGGGGTTCAGCCCGGTGTTCAGCCCCACGCCATAGCGCGCGACCTCGGCCGTCGGGTCCAGCCGCGCCCGGTTGATCAGTTCGATGAGATATTGCTCTGCCGCCGTCAGTGCCATGCCGATGCCCGCCCCTGCTGCCACCTTTTCCGGCTATCGCCCGGAAAACTGGCCAAATTGGGCCACAAAGACGGCAATGGGCTGAACCTTGGGCTGCATTCCGCGCAATTCCCGCGCCTCGCGGTTGCGCCCCCCGGGGGTGCTTGCCCGCACGCCATGGCGAAGGCCATCGCCTTCGCCACTTCCCAACATCGGCAACCTGACCGGTCGGGGGCCCAAAGCCCCCGGCCAGCGCCCGACCCGCCCATGGCGGGCGCTTCTCGCCCGCCTGGTCGGGTGCTGGCCTCTCGTTTCGCGTGCCGCAGTGTCTCCGGTTGAACCGTCGCGCGCGGGCGGGGCGAGGCGGTGCCTCGCCTTATCCCGCCCGGACGCCGTCGGGTGCGTGGTCCCGAAACCGCCGCCCTAACGCTTGCCGAAGAACGTGCCCAGAATGCCCCGCACCACGGCCTGACCGCCCTTGGTGCCCAACTGCCTTGCGAAGCTTTTCACCAGCACGTCGCCCACGCTGTCGGTGCGGCGGCTGGTGGTGGTCTTGCGGGCGGGCGGCTCGTCCGCGGGCGGTGTGCTGCGGCCGCCATCCCAGCGGCGGGCGCGGCTGAACTCGCGATCCTCGTCGCCCCCGGCCCGCGCATCCTCTTCGGCGGCCGCATCCGAGGATTGCGCCGCCCGCGCCCGCAGCCGTTCCCAGGCGCTGTCGCGGTCGATGGTCCGGTCGTATTTCGCCCCCATGCCCGAGGCCGCCATCACCTCTGCCCGGGCCTCGGCCGGGATCGGGCCCAGATGGCTGGAGGGCGGGCGGACCAGCGTGCGCTCGGCCATGCCGGGAATGCCCTTGGCCTCAAGGAACGAGGTCACGGCCTCACCGGTGCCGACATCGCGGATCGCCTCATCAATGGCAAAGCGGGGATTGGGGCGATAGGTCTCGGCCGCCTTGGCCAGGTCTTTCTGGTCCTTGGCGGTGAAGGCGCGCAGCGCGTGCTGCACCCGGTTGCCCAGCTGGCCCAGGATCACCTCGGGCACGTCGGCGGGGTTCTGGGTGATGAAATAAACCCCCACCCCCTTGGACCGGATCAGCCGCGCCACCTGTTCGACCTTTGACACCAGCACCTTGGGCGCATCGGCGAACAACAGATGCGCCTCGTCGAAGAAGAAGACCAGCTTCGGCTTGTCGGGGTCACCCACTTCGGGAAGGTTTTCAAAGAGTTCCGACAGCAGCCACAGAAGGAAGGTCGCATAAAGCCGGGGCGACTGCATCAGCTTGTCGGCGGCCAGAATGTTCACCATCCCCGCCCCCGCGGCATCGCAGCGCATCAGGTCGGCTAGGTCCAGCGCCGGTTCGCCGAACATCTGCGCCGCGCCCTCATTCTCCAGCACCAGAAGCCGGCGCTGGATGGCACCGACCGAGGTCGAGGAGACCAGCCCGTAACGCCCCGAAATCTGATCAGCATTCTCGGCGATGAAGGCCAGCAGCGCCTGCAGATCCTTCAGGTCCAGAAGCGGCAGCGCCTCATCATCGGCCAGCCGGAAGGCCACGTTCAAGACGCCCTCCTGCGGTTCGGACAGATCAAGAAGCCGCGACAGAAGCAGCGGCCCCATCTCGGCCACCGTGGCGCGGATCGGGTGGCCCTGTTCGCCGAACAGATCCCAGAACACCGCCGGGAAGGCGCGATACTGCAGGTCCAGCCCGATGGTCTGGCTGCGCTTCACGAAGGCCTCATGCAGCTTGCCCCCGGCCGAGCCGGCCATGGCCAGCCCCGCCAGATCGCCCTTCACATCGGCTATGAAGACCGGCACCCCGGCGGCGGAAAAGCCCTCTGCCAGGATCTGCAGCGTCACCGTCTTGCCGGTGCCGGTGGCCCCCGCGATCAGCCCGTGACGGTTGGCATATTTCAGAAGCAGGCTCTGGGGCGTGCCATAGCCCTCACCGCCGCCGCCCACAAAGATCGTTCCGTCCATGCCGCACCCCTGTCACACCGTTGAAAGCTATCCTTAACCCTTTCGTGCAAGGGTTCAACAGCCGGCCGTTGCGCGATGGCGGCAGCGCCGGCTTCCTCCCTGTTGACTGGCCGCGCCCTTGAAAAGGCGCGGCTTTTTTTCGGAATTTCGTCACGCAGCGTTCACGAGAATCCCAGTTGACGGCCATGTGAAAGAACCGTAGCGTCTGCGTCATGAAGTCGGCCAGTCCGACAGGGAGCAAAAAATGCCATCGCAAAAGGGCCGGATTTCCGGCCCTTTTCGTCATTTAGGGCCCTGCCCCTGCGGCCCCCGATGCCATCGGCGCTTTCCCGTGCGCAACCGCGTGAGGCGGGCTTTTCCCACCTGACTCCGGCCGCCACCCATGCTAAGGCGGGCGCCGATCAACAAGGAAATGACAGTGATGTCGATGACGCTCTCTTACCGTCCCTTTGCCCTTGCCATCGGCCTTGGCCTGACGCTGGCCGGCGCCGCCCTTGCGCAGGAAACCGCCCCCGAAGCCCCGGCCGAAGCACCCGTGCCTGGCGACGAGCTGAGCCTTGGCACCCCGGTCGGGCCGAAGACCAAGGAAACCGCCGCCGTGGGCGAGATGTATCTGGCCGCCAGCTTTGAGCAGTGGGAACAGCGCTGCTTCAAGACCGAAGACGGGTCTGACCCCTGCGAGCTGTATCAGCTGCTGAAGGACGGCGAAGGCAATTCGGTGGCTGAAATCAGCATGTTCCCGCTGCCCCCCGGCGGTCAGGCCCAGGCCGGCGCCACCGTGATCGTGCCGCTGGAAACCCTGCTGACGGCGAATCTGTCGATCGCCATCGACGGGACCCAGCCGAAGATCTACCCCTACACCACCTGCGGCCAGATCGGCTGCGTCGCCCGCATCGGCTTCCTTCCCGAAGAGATCACCCAGTTCAAGAAGGGCGCCAAGGCGGTCATGACCATCGTCCCCTTCGCCGCGCCGGAGAAGAAGGTGGAGCTGGCGATTTCGCTGAAGGGCTTTACGGCCGGCTTCGAGGCCGTCGCGGCCACGGCGAAACCGGCGAACTGAGCCGCCCGTTCCGCCAACACCAGCGCCCCGCCCCCGGCGGGGCGTTTGCATTTCGCCATCGGCCCTAGGCGCGTTTCAGCGCGATCACCGCGTTCAGCCCGCCAAAGGCGAAGGCGTTCGACAGGGCGACCTTCACCTTCGCCCGCCGGGCGGCATTGGGCACGATGTCCAAGGCGCAATCTGCGTCAGGCTCACGAAAGCCCACGGTCGGCGCCACCACGCCGTCGCGCAGCGCCATCAGGCAGGCCAGCAGTTCCACCGCGCCGGTCGCGCCGATCAGATGGCCGTGCATGGATTTGGTCGAAGACATCATCAGCCGGTCGGCATGGGCGCCGAAGACCTGCCGCACCGCCGCGCATTCCGTGCGGTCGTTCGCCGCCGTGCCGGTGCCGTGGGCGTTGATGTAGTCCACCGCCGCAGGCGCTAGTCCCGCATCGGCCAGCGCCCCCGCCATCGCCCGCGCCGCGCCATCGGCCGAGGGCATGACGATATCGCCCGCGTCGGAAGACATGGCGAAACCCGCAACCTCGGCCAGAATGGTCGCGCCGCGCGCCCTGGCGTGATCCCAGTCTTCAAAGACGAAGACCGCCGCACCTTCACCCTGCACCATGCCCTGACGGTCGGCCGAGAAGGGGCGGCAGGCATCCTTGGCCATGACGCGCAAACCCTCCCACGCCTTGATGCCGCCGAAGCACAGCATCGCCTCGGCGCCCCCCGCCAGCATCACCGGCGCGGCGCCCGAGCGGACCATCTGGAAGGCCAGCCCCATCGCGTGGTTGGATGACGAGCAGGCGGTGGCCACGCTGAAGACCGGCCCCTGCAGCCCCATCTCCATCGAGATATGGCTGGCGGCGGCGTTCATCATCAGACGCGGCACGGTGAAGGGGTGGACGCGGTTCTTCCCCTCTTCATAAACCGTGCGATAGCTGTCGTCCGAGGTGCCAAGGCCGCCGCCCGCCGTGCCCATCACCACCCCCGACCGCAGCGCCAGCGCCGGATCGAAGCGCAGGCCGGACTGCGCCACCGCCTGCCGCGCCGCAACCAGCGCGAATTGCGCGAAGCGGTCCAGCATGCCCAGTTGCGCCTTGTCGAAATGATCCTCGGGGGTAAAGTGCTTTACCTGCGCGCCGATCTGCACCGACAGGCGGTCGGCGTCGCGGATGTCCAGCGGTCCGATGGCACAGCGCCCGGCGGCCATGGCGGCGAAGGTGCCCGCCACATCGGCGGCCAGCGGATTGACCGTGCCCGCCCCGGTGATGGCCACGCGCCTCATCTTGCGGCGATCAGCCCCTCGACCGCGCGGATGATGGCGGCGACCGACGAGATGTCGAAATCGCCCTGCCCCGGTTCGTTGGCGTTGAACGGAACCGAGATGTCAAAGGTTTCCTCGATGGCAAAGATCGCCTCGACAAGGCCAAGGCTGTCGATCCCCAGTTCGGCAAGCGTCGCCTCGGGTTTCACGTCGGACCGGTCCAGCACCGCCTGTTCGGCGATGATCCCGATCACCCTGTCGGCCACGGTTGCGCTCATGCCGCTCTCCTTCTGTCGTCCGAGTGCTTATGCCACGGATTGTGACGGTTCAGTCACCGGAAGATGACGCCCCGACGATCTTTTCCAGTTCCGCCACCCGCGCGGCCAGCCGGGGCAGACGGCGCAGCGCCTTCTGAATCTCGACATGGCTTTCCATCTTCACCGCCGGATAGCCCAGCAGCACCCGCCCTGCCGGGGCGTTGGTCAGGATCTTGGTCGCGCCGCCCGCGATCACGTCATCGCCGACGAACAGGTTGTCACCCACGCCGACCTGCCCGCCCAACACCACCCGGTTGCCGATGCGCGTCGATCCGGCAATGCCCACCTGACCGCACAGAAGCGTGTCCTCGCCCACCTGCACGTTATGGCCGACATGGACGAGGTTATCGAGCTTGGTGCCCCGCCCGATCACCGTGTCGCGGATCGTGCCGCGGTCGATGCAGGCATTGGCGCCGATTTCCACATCATCGCCGATGGTGACCGCGCCCAGACTGTGAATCCGGTGCCAGTTCTGCGCCCTGATCTCGGCGCGCTGGCCAAGGGTGGCGCGGATTTCCTCGACCCCCGATTTTTCGGCGGTGACAAAGGAAAAGCCGTCCGATCCCACCACCGCGCCGGGCTGACAGATGAAGCGGTCACCGATCACCACCCGCGCCCCGATCCGCGCGCCCTGCAGGATCAGCGCGTCATCGCCGATCCGCGCGCCTTCGGCCACCGAGACGTGGCTGGCGATCCGCGCCCGCGCGCCCAGAACCGCGCCCCGGCCGATCACCACGAAGGGGCCGATGGCCGCGCCTTCGCCGATCTGCGCCGTGGGGTCGATCACCGCCATGGGGTGGATGCCGGGGGCCAGATCGGGGCCGGGGTCCATCAGCCGCGACAGGCCCGCCATGGGCACCGTG
>JACZKR010000089.1 GCA_014859945.1 Paracoccaceae bacterium
CCGGTCATGGAAGAACCCGCCACCGATGAGGCGGTGACCGAAGACCCCGCGACGGATGAGGCGGTGACGGAAGAGCCGGCCACCGAGGAAGCGACAACCGAAGAGGCCCCGACTGAGGAGGCCACGACCGAAGACGCGACCACCGGCGAAGCGGCCAGCGGCGAAGCGGCCACCGATGAGACGGTGACAGAAGAACCCGCCACCGCAGACCCCGCCACCGCAGACCCCGCAACCGGCGAGGCCGTGACGGAAGAACCGGCTACGGAAGAGGCGACCACCGAAGACTCCGCCACCGGCGAAGCCGCCACCGAAGAACCGGCGGCGACCGAAGACCCGGCAACCGCCGAGGCCACCGAAGAAGCGGCGGTTGAGGAAACCGCGCCGCCCACGCTGACCCTGCCGGAACCCACCGCCGAGGTGGTGGACCCCGCCGCCGGCCTGAAAACCGCCGAGCCGGCCACGGATGCCGCCGAAGTGACCCCGGTCGAGGCGCCCGAAGTGACCGAGGCCGAGATCGAGAGCCTTTCGGAAATCCTGACCCAACCCGACGCCATCGCGCCGGGCGCGCTAGAGGCCGCGGCCAGTTTCAACGGGCTGGGCGACAAGGCCAAGACCGAAGAACCGCCGGTTCCGGTGGCCGACCTGCCCGTGCCCGATGACGCCAAGGTGGTCATCGAAACCCTGACCGACACGCAGACCCGCCGCTCGGACCAGGAATTCGCCGCCGCCCCCGTGGCGCTGGGCGAAGGCAAGAAGTCGGGCCTGTCGGACCTTGAAAAGGCCGGGCTTGTCGTTCTGGGCGCGCTGGTGGTGGGTGCCATCATCAACGAAGGCCGCAAGGACCGTCAGGAAGTGGTGTCGAACACCGGCGACCGGATTGTCGTCCTGAAACCCGACGGCACCTATCAGGTCTACAAGGATGACGACGCCCCGCTGCGTCAGCCCGGTTCGACCGTGCGCACCGAAACCTACCGTGACGGCTCGACCCGCACGATCATCGAACGCACCGACGGCACGCAGATTGTTACCGTGCGCGATGCCTCGGGCCGGGTGCTGCGGCGCGCGCAATATGACCGGCTGGGCCGTGAGATCGTCCTGATCGACGATTTCTGGGAAGAAGAGCCGGTGGTGGTGCGCGACCTGCCGAAGCCGCGCAAGGACCGGGTCACCATCTCGACCGCCGACGAAAACGCCGCGCTGAAGGCCGCGCTGGCCGCCAAGGAAGCCGCGAAGGCCGGCCGCAAGTTCACCCTGCGCCAGATTCGCGAAATCCCCGAGGTGCGGGCGCTGGCCGCGACGATCGACGTTGAAAGCGTGACCTTCGATTCGGGGTCGTCGGCGATCAAGGCGACCGAAGCTGCCTCGCTGGCGGAACTGGGCGGGCTGATGCAGGATCTGCTGGATGCCAACCCGGCCGAGGTCTTCCTGATCGAAGGCCATACCGATGCCGTCGGCAATGCCGCGATGAACCTGGCGCTGTCGGACCGCCGCGCGGAATCGGTGGCGCTGGCCCTGACCGAGTATTTCGACATTCCGCCGGAAAACATGGTCGTGCAGGGCTATGGCGAAAGCGAGCTGAAGATCGACACCCAGAAGGACGAACGCCGCAACCGCCGCGTTGTGGTCCGGGTGATCACGCCGCTGATGAAGACCGGCAAGTAAGCCGGCCGGAACGGGGGGCGGCCGGCCCGCCCCCAAGCCCCCTTCCGCCCCGCGGGAGGGGGCTTTTTCATGCCCGGCGGGCCGCCGCAGCCCCGACCTTTGGACACTGGAAAAACCGCGCCGCCGCGCGCATTGTGGCCGGGACGGAGGAGCGCATGGACGAAACGGGCATTCCCGAAATCGCGCTGGCCTGGCATCGCGCCGGGCGCGGGGCGGTGCTGGCGACGGTGGTGGAAACCTGGGGCTCTGCCCCCCGGCAGCCGGGCAGTCAGCTGGTGGTGGCGGGCGACGGGGCGATCATGGGATCGGTCTCGGGCGGTTGCGTCGAGGGCGCGGTGATGGCCGAGGCCGAGGCGGCGCTGGCCGACGGTCAAAGCCGCCTTCTGACCTTCGGCGTCAGCGACGAAACCGCCTTTGCCGTGGGGCTGGCCTGCGGCGGCACCATCCGCGTGCTGGTTGAACCGGTGGGCGCGGCTTTGCCCGAGGCGATGCTGGCCGAACTGGTGGCGGCGCGGGCGGCGCGGCAGCCGGTGGCCTATGGGGTGAACCTGGACGACTGGGCGCGCGGGCTGATTGCGCCGGGGGCTGATGCCGCCGCAGATGCCCGCCTGCGGTCCGACAAGGCGGGGCGCGAAGAGGACGGCCGCTTCATCGCCCCTCACAACCCGCCGCTGCGGCTGGCGGTGGTGGGGGCGGTGCATATTGCCCAGCCGCTGATGCAGATGGCGCGGGCCTGCGGCTATGACCCGGTGCTGATCGACCCGCGCGGCGCCTTCGCCAGTGCCGAGCGGTTCCCCGGCGAAACCCTGATCGAGGACTGGCCGGATGAGGCGCTGGCGGCGCTGAAGCCCGATGCCCGGATGGCGGTGGTCACGCTGACCCATGACGCCAAGCTGGACGATCCGGCGATCCGGCTGGCGCTGCGCAGCCCGGTCTTCTATCTGGGCTGCCTCGGCTCGACCCGCACCCATGCCAAGCGGGTGGACCGGCTGCGTGGGGCGGGCTTCACCGAGGCCGAGATCGCCCGCATCCATGCGCCGGTAGGGCTGGACATCGGGGCGAAAAGCCCGGCCGAGATTGCGGTTTCGATCATGGCGCAGATCACCCGCGTCCTGAGGCAGGGCGCATGAGGTTCGGCCCCGTGCCGCTGGCCGAGGCCGCGGGCGCGGTGCTGGCCCATTCCGAAACGGTGGCCGGGGGGCGGCTGCGCAAGGGCGCGGTGCTGGGGCCGGCCGATCTGGCGGTATTGGCGGCGGCGGGGCTGACCGAGGTCGTGGTGGCGCGGCTGGACCCGGGCGATGTGGCCGAGGATGCCGCGGCGGCCCGTCTGGCGGCGGCACTGGTGCCCGATCCGGAGGGGCAGGGCCTGGCCATCGGGCCGGCCTTCACCGGCCGCGTGAACCTGAACGCCGCCCGCGCCGGTCTGGCGCAGGTGGATGCCGCGGCGGTGCATCAGCTGAACCGCATCCATCCGGCGATCACGCTGGCCACGCTGGCGCCGCTGGTGCGGGTGGCGCCGGGGACGCTGGCGGGGACGGTCAAGATCATCTCTTACGCCGTGCCGGGGGACGCGCTGGCGCTGGCCTGTGAGGCCGCGCGGGCGGCGTTGCGCATCCTGCCGGTGACCCGCCCCGACGCCGGGCTGATCCTGACCGAGGTGCCGGGGCAGGAACCGAAACTGACCGCCAAGGGCCTGCGGGTGACCGAGGCGCGGCTGAAGGCGCTGGGCATGGCGCTGGCCGGGGTCGAGGTGGTGGCGCATGACGAAGCCGCCATCGCCGCCGCACTGGGCCGCCTGCCGGGGGCGATGGCGCTGATCCTGACCGGGTCGGCCACGTCCGACCTGCATGACACGGCACCGCAGGCGGTGCGGCTGGCCGGCGGGCATGTCCTGCGCTTTGGCATGCCGGTGGACCCCGGCAACCTGCTGTTTCTGGGCGAACAGGCGGGCCGGCCGGTGCTGGGCCTGCCCGGCTGCGCCCGCAGCCCCGCGCTGAACGGCGCCGACTGGGTGCTGGAGCGGCTGGCCTGCGGGCTGCCGGTCGGCGATGACGAGATTGCCGCGATGGGGGTGGGCGGGCTTCTGAAGGAAATCCCCCAAAGACCCCATCCGCGCGAACCTTAGGGGGCGTGCAGGCGCGCAGTTTTGGGGGTGCCGGTGCGGTGCGTGCAAAGCACGCACCCTACGGGAATGCCGGCGCGACACCGGGGCAGGGCGGCGCCAAATGAAAAAGGGGGCCGGTGGCCCCCGTTTCCCGCGGTTTCAGGCCCGATTACTTCGGCCCGATCATCATCACCATCTGCCGGCCTTCCAGCTTGGGCATGGATTCGATCTTGCCCTTGTCGCCGACATCGGCCGCCACGCGGTTCAGAAGCTCAAGCCCCAGTTCCTGGTGCGCCATCTCGCGGCCGCGGAAGCGCAGGGTGACCTTCACCTTGTCGCCTTCCTCAAGGAACTTCAGCACCGAGCGCATCTTGACCTGATAATCATGGTCATCGGTCCCGGGACGGAACTTGATTTCCTTGATCTCGATGATCTTCTGCTTCTTGCGCGCTTCGGCCTCGCGCTTTTGCGTTTCATATTTGAACTTGCCGAAGTCCATGATCTTGCACACCGGCGGCTCGGCGTTGGGCGAGATCTCGACCAGATCGAGCCCCGCTTCCTCGGCCAGCATCATCGCACGTCCGGGTGTGACCACCCCGATGTTTTCCCCGTCCGCGCCGATCAGGCGGATTTCGGGGGCCCGGATGCGGTCATTGATGCGCGGTCCGGTGTCGCGTTGCGGCGGGGCGTTGTGGGGGCGGCGGGCCAGGGCGATCGTCCTTCTGGTGGTTGAAATCGCGCGCAATCTAATGTCGCGGGCGGCCGGCTTCAACCGGAATCGGGGGCGGACCGCGCGGCTTCGGGCCGTCCGTTGCCCAGGAAGCGCAGGCAGGACTTCCCAAGGGGGGGGCGATCTGTCATACCCCAAGCGACCTAAGATGTCTCGGTCATGGGAGAAAGTGACATGAACAAGAACGTCGTGATCGGCCTGGTTGTCATCCTGCTTGCTGCGGGCGGCTATTACCAGTTCAGCTACAAGCCCAATCAGGAAGCATTGGCGATGAAGGCTGCCGAGGACGCTGCCGCTGCGGCAAAGGCTGCTGAAGAAGAAGCCGCCGCCGCTGCCAAGAAGGCCGAGGAAGAGGCC
>JACZKR010000012.1 GCA_014859945.1 Paracoccaceae bacterium
GGCGGCGGATGTGGGGGATGAGCCGCTGCTGCTGTCGGCCTTTGCGCCGGTCTTCGTCGCGCGCGACCGCGCCGCCGGCGTGAAGGCGGCCGAGGCGGCGGGGGCGGGGGTGATACTGCTGGATGACGGGTTTCAGAACCCGTCTGTTTTCAAGGACTTGTCCATCGTGGTCGTCGATGCGGCGACGGGCTTTGGCAACGGGTTGTGCCTGCCCGCCGGGCCGCTGCGAGAGCCCGTTGCAGCCGGAATGCAGCGGGCGGGGCTGGTTCTGGCGATCGGGTCCACGGCGGATCGCGCAGCCTTTGCCGCGCGCTGGGGCCGGGCTTTGGGCGATGTGCCGCTGATCGGTGGCGCGCTGGAGCCTTTGGCGATGGGAATGGACTGGCGGGATGAGCGCGTCATTGCCTTTGCAGGCATCGGCCGACCCGCCAAGTTCTTTGAAACACTGCGAAATCTGGGTGCCGTCCTGATCCGGGCCGAGGCGCTGGACGACCATCAGCCGCTGTCCGACGCCCTCTTGATGCGGCTGGAGGCCGAGGCTTTTGCCACCGAGGCGCAGCTGGTGACGACCGAGAAAGATGCCGTCCGCCTGCCCGCCAGTTTCCGCGCCAAGGTGCTGACGCTGGTGGTGCGGCTGCGGCTAGAGGATGAGGCGCCTCTGGAAAGGGCGCTGGCGCGACTGGGGCTGTAAGCCCCTGCGGACGCTGGAATAATCGGGCAAAACCCCGGTCAACCGGCCGTCTTTCCGGCGTCTTCTTTCCGTCTTCCTTCCGTCTCTACGCGCGGTCGGGCAGGGGGATGTTAACCACGATTGCGACTCAGTCGTCCTGCCCCAGACGCGGCGAGGGGTGATCCAGCGACAGCGCGGCATCCGAGAAGGTGATGGGCGTGCGCACGCCGGGCACACCGCCGGGGGCAATCTGCATGCCGCGCGCCACGACCTGCGGATCGGCAAAGACCTCGGCCATGTTGTTGATCGGGCCGGCGGGAACGCCTTCGGCCTCGCACGCCGCCAGAAGATCGGCCTTCTGCCAGCGCAGCGTGGCGGCGGTCAGGGTCGCGGTCATTTCTGCCCGGTTGGTCACCCGGTCGGCGTTGGTCAGGAAACGCGGATCGCCGGCCATATCCTCAAGCCCCAGAATGGCGCAGAGGCGGCGGTATTGCGCATCGTTTCCGGTGGCCAGGATGATCCAGCCATCGGCGCAGTCAAAGACCGCATAGGGCGCAAGGTTGGGGTGGGCATTGCCCAGCTTGACCGGAGGGGTGCCGGTGGCAAGGTAGTTCATCGCCTGATTGGCCATGACGGAAACCGCCACATCCATCAGCGCCATGTCGATCATCTGGCCTTCGCCGGTGCGGGCGCGCTGGTGCAGCGCGGCAAGGATGGCGGTGGCGGCGTAAACGCCGGTGAACACATCGATCACCGCGACGCCGACCTTCTGCGGCTGGCCCTCGGGTTCGCCGGTGACGCTCATCAGCCCGGCAAGGCCCTGGATGATGAAGTCATAACCGGCGCGGTGGGCGTAAGGCCCGGTCTGGCCGAAACCGGTGATCGAGCAATAGACCAGCCGCGGATTGACCTTGCGCAGGCTTTCCCAGTCCAGCCCGTATTTCGCCAGCCCGCCGACCTTGAAATTCTCGATCACCACATCGGCATCGGCGACAAGGCGGCGCACCAGTTCCTGCCCTTCGGCCGTGCGGAAATCGCAGGTGATGCTGCGCTTGCCGCGGTTGGTGGCGTGAAAATAGGCGGCGGCGCGTTCGCCTTCGTGGTCGATGAAGGGGGGGCCCCAGCGGCGGGTGTCATCGCCTTCGGGGGCTTCGACCTTGATGACTTCGGCGCCAAGGTCGGCCAGGGTCTGGCCGGCCCAGGGGCCTGCGAGAATCCGGGCCAGTTCGATGACCCGGACACCATTCAGCGGGGTGGTCACTTGGCAAGCTCCGCGTCAACCAGCGCCTTCAGGTCGTCATAGCCCATGTTCGAATGCTTGACGCCGTTGATGAAGATGGTGGGCGTGCCTTCGACCCCGTCGGCGGCGAAGTTCGTCTCAAAGCGGGCCACCATGGCTTCGGCCATGGCGCCGTCCTTCATGCAGGCGTCGATGGTGGCATCGTCCATCCCGGCGGTGCGGCCGATCTTGCGCAGGTTGGCGACGACGGCGTTCGGGTCCTGCGAGGCGGCCCAGTCGGTCTGGGTCTCGAACAGGATATCGACGATGCCGTAATAGCGCATCTCGCCGCCGCAGCGGGCCATCATGGCGGCCCACAGGCCGTAGCGGTCGAAATAGACCTCACGCAGGGTGAAGCGCACCTTGCCGGTGTCGATGTATTCGGCCTTCAGCTTGTCCCAGTTCTGGGCGTGGAAGCTGGCGCAATGCGGGCAGGTGAACGAGGCGTATTCGGTGATCTGCACCTTGGCGTCGGGCGCGCCGATCGAGATATCGTCGACGGTCACCGCGGCGGCCGGCGCCGTGGCGGTTTCCTGCGCCATGGCGCCTTGCGGGGCCAGCGCTGCCAGCCCCAGCGAGAGGCCGAGGGCAAGGGCGGTGAGGCCGGGCTTCATCATCATCGTCATGCGCCTTCCTTGGATTTGCGGCGAGTTAAGATATTTCGGGCAAGGGCTTCAAGGGCTGTCCTGAGGCCTTCGTCCCGGATCGGGGCCGCGGTTTCGGCCGCCCGGGCGGTGATCGCCGGGTCGGGTGGCGGGGGCGAAGGCGGGGCCGGCTGAAACGCGGCCTGACCTTCGGCAAAGCCGGTGGCGGCGGTTTGTGTCAAGAGGATGCGGCCGATGGCGGCATAGCCATAGACCGCGTTGACCCGCGCCCGCAGCGCCTCTTTCTGCATCTCGACCATGGGGGCATGGGCGCCGCTGACCAGCAGGGTCAGCGTGGCCCCCATCCCCTCACGCCCGTAGGAAACCTTGACCGGCCGGGTGACCCCGGCCAGCGCGGTTCCCGCCACCTCGGGCCAGCGGGTCAGCAGGCCCGCGACGGCGAAACCCCGCTTTTCACCGGCCGCGCGGATGCGGTCGGCCATCAGGCGCGACGCCGGCTCGAACCCGCGCTCACGGCGGCCGGGCGGGGCGGCGGGGGTTGGCGTGCCGGATCGTGCCACTGGCGCTTCCTTCTTTGGCCGCTATCTTACCGAGGTCGCGGCCAAGGGCCAGCGGATTGCCCGACACGGAGGGATAAAGATTGCGTGACGCCGAAGTGGCAGAGGCCGGGGCCGCCCTCTTGGCCTGGTATGACCGGCACGCCCGCGTCATGCCCTGGCGCACCGGCCCGGCCGACCGGGCGGCGGGGGTGCGGCCCGACCCCTACCGCGTCTGGCTGTCCGAGGTGATGCTGCAGCAGACCACGGTGGCGGCGGTGACGGGCTATTTCGCCCGGTTCACCGCGCTCTGGCCGACGGTCGCCGATCTGGCGGCGGCCGAGGATGCGGCGGTGATGGCCGAATGGGCGGGCCTGGGCTATTACGCCCGCGCCCGCAACCTGCTGGCCTGCGCGCGGGCCGTGGTGCGCGACCACGGCGGCGTCTTTCCGGCGACGCACGCGGGGCTGATGACCCTGCCGGGCATCGGGCCTTATACGGCGGCGGCGGTGGCGGCCATTGCCCATGACGCCCCCGAAGTGGTGGTGGACGGCAATGTGGAGCGGGTGGTGGCCCGGCTTTTCGCCCTGGCCGAGCCCTTGCCGGGCGTCAAGCCGCAGATGGTCGCGCGCGCGGCCCGGATGACCCCGGGGCAGCGCCCGGGCGACCACGCCCAAGCGATGATGGACCTCGGCGCCACGGTCTGCACCCCGCGCAGCCCGGCCTGCGGCATCTGCCCGCTGATCGCCTACTGCGCCGCCCGGCGCGCGGGGATCGCGGCCGACCTGCCGCGCAAGACCGCGAAACCCGCCAAGCC
>JACZKR010000090.1 GCA_014859945.1 Paracoccaceae bacterium
CCACGCACCCTACGCCCCCATGACCCCGGCTATCGCCGGGGTCACTCGGCGCGGGTTCCTCTTGGCCAGCCCGAGGCCCCAAAGGCCGCCGGCCAGCGCCCGCCCCGCGATCGGCGGGCGCTTCTCGCCCGCCGGGGCAGGCGCCGCCCTATGGCATGGGTTCTGGCTGGCGATCTGGTGGCGGTTTGGTCGCAGCGGGCGGGGAAACGCGGTGCGTTTCCTGTTCCGCCCGTAGGGTGCGTGCTTGCACGCACCGTCCCGGCGCGATGACCAGCCGGTCGGGAAGGTGCGTGGGAACCACGCACCTTACGGCGGTCGCATTCCCCTTGACCCCGGCCATCGCCGGGGTCACGCGATGCGGGCGCACCTTGCTGCCGGTGGACCCTAAGGCCGCCGGCCAGCGCCCGCCCCGCCCATGGCGGGCGCTTCTCGCCCGCCGGGGCAGGCGCTGGCCTATGTCATGGGTTCTGGCTGGCGGTCTTGTTGCGGGCGGGGAAACGCGGTGCGTTTCCTATTCCGCCCGGGCGGCCGCAGGTGCTTTTCAGCGAGCACCCTTCGCCGCCCTAAGGCAGCAGCGGCGGCGGTTGGGTGACGCGGGCGCCGGGGAGGCGGGCCAGCATCTCGCCCACCGATTCCGGCGTCAGGGGCTTCAAGAGATAGCCGTCAAAGCCCAGGGGCCGCCATTCCGTCCGCCGGGTGATCTTGGCATCGGCCGTCATCGCCACCACGCGGACGCGGCTGGCCGGCGGGGGCAGGGCGCGCAGGCGGCGCAGGGTTTCCTCGCCGCTCATCCCCGGCATGTTGAGATCAAGCAGCACCAGATCGGGCGGATCGCTGACGATGCGGGCCAGCGCCGTCGCGCCGTCGGCCGCCTCTTCGCAGCGCAGGCCGTAAAGCGCCAGATGGGTCCGCGCCACCAGCCGGTTGGTGGCGATGTCATCGACGATCAGCACCCTGAGCCCGGTCAGCCGCTGCCCGCCCGGAGGCTGCACAGGGGCAGGGCGCGGGGCGGCCGGGCCGATCACCACCGTCAGCCGAAAGGTCGCACCCGGCCCGGTGCCCGGCATCAGCCGCAGATCACCGCTCATGGCGCGGGCCAGCGAACGGCTGATCGACAGGCCCAGCCCGCTGCCCGCCGGCGCGTCGGTGCCCTGGCGGAAGGGCTCAAAGATCGCCTCGGCCTCATCGGGGCGCACGCCGGGGCCGGTATCGGCCACGTCGATTTCCAGCACCCAGGGCGCGGCCATCCGCGCCGAGATCTGCACGCCGCCCTGCCGGGTGTGTTTCAGCGCATTGGACAGAAGGTTGGTCAGGCACTGCCGCAGCCTCTGCGCATCCAGCGCCGCCGTTTCGGGCAGGTCGGGCGCGGTCTTGACCCGCAGCACCAGCCCCGCCGCCTCAAAGAACGGGCGGTGCAGGGCGGCGGCGGCGTGGATTTCCTCAACCGGGCTGGCCGGCGCCGGGCGGATGGGCAGGCGGCCCTCTTCCACCGCCGACAGGTCGAGGATGTCATCCAGCAGCACTGACAGGCTGCGGGCCGACCCCACGATCAGCTGCAGCCGGTCGCGGCGCTGCGGGTCGGTCGCTTCGGCCATCTCGGCATGGCCAAGGCCCAGAACCGCGTTCAGGGGGGTGCGCAACTCATGGCTCATCTGCGCCAGAAAGCGGCTTTTCGCCCGGTCGGCCGCCTGCGCCGCGCGGGCGGTGCGCGCCATGTCATCGTGCAGCCGGTGGTTCGACAGCATGGTCCCCAGCGCGAACCAGCTGGTCGCCGCCACCGCGACCAGCGGCAGGAAAAGCGCCGCCGCAGCCGTATGGTCCAGCCAGTGCAGGATCACGGCCGCCGCGCTGATCAGCGTGACGGTGATCAGGCCGGCAAAGGCATAGGGCATGTGGATGGTGCGCAGCGCGCTGAGCTGCAACAGCGTCAGCGGCACCAGCGCCGTCGCCATGGCCATCGCATAGGCGTTGTCGATCTGCCACAGCAGCGCCGCCTGCGTCATGAAGCCCGCTTCGGTGGTGACCACGGCGACGATGCTGCCCCAGTAGCGCAGCGGCTGGCGTTCGGGCACCAGCCCCTCCAGAAGCCGCATCCCCGCCCATTCCGCCCCAAGGTCCACCGCTGCCAGAACCGCCGCCACCCAGAACGGCAGGAAGGCCAGCGCGATCAGATAGGCCACCACCGTCAGGACCGAACGCAGCGGCTGCGCGCCGGCCAGAACCGCGCGCTGGCGCGCGATCTCCTCGGCGTCCTGTCGCCGGGCGAACTGGATCAGGTGACGGAACACAGCTTCCCCATGACTTCCCCGGCCTTCCCCGGACCGGGCGTCGGCGGCAGGAAACGGTGCCGGGGCGCCTGCGTCAATCCCCGGCGGGCAGGGCGGGCACCGCGACCTCGGCCGCAAGCCGCCCCGACAGCGCATCGAAGAACAGGATGCGGCTGTCTTCGGTGACCACGCCGACCCATCCCTTGCCCAGCGTCACCGCCTGCGCCACCGCGCCTTCGGGCATCGCCAGACCTTCGGGCAGGCGCGGTGCGGCGGAAGGATCGGGCAGACGGGTGACAAGCAGCGTCACCACCGCTATGACGCCGCCGATCATGGTGATCATCAGGACGATCACCAGCATCTTCAGGAAACGCAGCGACGGCGGCAGATCGGCCGTCTCGGGGGTCTCGGTCATGGGTCAGCCTGTCATGGAAGACGACGAAGGGGACGTGATCCTTGTCACGCTGGGGCAGGATGCCCCCGCCCGCCTTGATAAGGCGCTTGCCGCCGCGGTGCCAGAGGAAGCGGCGCTGTCCCGCTCACGCCTGATGCGGATGATCGCAGAGGGCGCGGTCAGCCGCGACGGCGTTGCGGTGACCGATCCCAAGGCGCGCGCCGCGGCGGGTGAGGTTTATGCCCTGCGGCTGGACCCGGCGGCCGAGGTTGAGACTTTGGCCGAAGACATCCCCCTGACCGTGATCTGGGAGGACGGTGACCTGATCGTCATCAACAAGCCCGCCGGGATGGTGGTGCATCCGGCGCCCGGCACGCCTTCGGGAACGCTGGTGAACGCGCTTCTGGCCCATTGCGGCGATACGCTGTCGGGCATTGGCGGCGAACGGCGGCCGGGCATCGTCCACCGCATCGACAAGGACACGACGGGGCTTCTGGTGGTGGCGAAATCCGACCGCGCCCATCACGGGCTGGCCGCCCAGTTCGAGGCGCACAGCGTCGAGCGGCATTATCTGGCGCTGGTCCATGGCGTGCCTTCCGCCCATGATCCGCGGCTGCGCGGGTTGCGCGGCATCACCGCCGAGGCCGGCGGCATCATCCGCATCGCCACCGGCCTGGCCCGCCACAAGACCGACCGGCAGCGGCAGGCGGTGGTCTGGGACAGCGGCCGCCATGCCGTGACCCGCGCCCGGGTGATCGAGGACTACCGGGGCGCGGCCGCGCTGGTGGAATGCCGGCTGGAAACCGGGCGGACCCACCAGATCCGGGTGCATATGGCCTATGCCGGCCACGGGCTGATGGGGGATCAGACCTATGGCGGCAAGCGTCGCCTGCCTGAAAAGCTGTTGGGTGAGGCGGCGGTGGCGGGCAATGCCTTTGCCCGGCAGGCGCTGCATGCGGCCAGCCTTGGCTTTGTCCATCCGGTGACCGGCGAAAGCCTGCGATTCGAGGCGCCCCTGCCCGAAGACATGGCGGCGCTGGTGGCCGCCCTGCGCGCCGCCGCCGGCGGGACCTGATTTCTGCATTGCAGCAAGGGCTTGCGCCGCCCCGCCCATTGCCGGCGGGCGGCTTGTAACGCGCCAGTGAAGGGCGTAATATCAAGGGGATGCCGGAGCCCCGGTTTTCTGTCGGAGTCAAAGCGCGCACCTGCCAGTGTGCCGGAATATCCGCCTTCCGCCCCGCCAAACCGGGCCGGCCCCCCCTTCAAACATCCCTGCAAGGTCATCATGAACCCTGTGTCGTTCCGTTCGCCGGACGAAAAGCAGTTGCCCCTTTTTGACGAGGGCGCGCTGGATATCGCCGATTACCTCAAGGAAGAGGCCGATGCCGAGGCCGATATCCACCATTCCCCCATCACACGGCAAAGCCTGACGGCGCTGGTCGTGGGCGCGGTGGGGGTGGTTTACGGCGATATTGGCACCTCGCCGATCTATGCCTTCCGCGAGGCCCTGCGCGCCACGGCGGGCGAAGGTGAGGTGGCGGGCCTGCCCGAGGTGCTGGGCGTGCTGTCGCTGCTAATCTGGACGCTGATCCTTGTCGTCACGGTCAAGTACGTCTTCTTCCTTTTGCGCGCCGACAACCGGGGCGAGGGCGGGGTTCTGGCGCTTTATACGCTGGTGCGGCTGGCGGCGGGGCGGCGGTCTATTCCCGTGCTGGTGCTGGCCATCGCGGCGGCGGCGCTGTTTGCCGGCGATGCCGCGATCACGCCGGCCATCTCGGTCCTGTCGGCGGTCGAGGGCGCCGAACTGGTGCTGCCGGCGGTCGAGCCTTTCGTGCTGCCGGTGACGGTGGGCATTCTGGTGGCGCTGTTCACGGTGCAGCGGCGCGGCACCGCATCAATCGCCGGGCTGTTCGGGCCGGTGACGGCGATGTGGTTCCTGATGCTGGCGGGGCTGGGGCTGTGGCACATGGCGGCCTATCCCGGCATCCTGGCGGCCTTCAACCCGGTCTGGGGCGCGGGCTTTCTGATCGAGCATTCGGCGGTGGCCTTTGTCGTCCTTGGCGCGGTCTTTCTGGCCGTCACCGGGGGTGAGGCGCTTTATGCCGATCTGGGCCATTTCGGCCGCCGGCCCATCGTGATCGCCTGGTTCGCGCTGGTCTTTCCGGCGCTGGTGCTGAACTATCTGGGGCAGGGCGCGCTGGTGCTGGCGCGGCCCGAGACGGCGGAGAACCCCTTCTTCGCCATGGCGGGCGGCTGGCTTTTGCCGGTGGTGGTGGCGCTGGCGACGGCGGCCACGGTGATCGCCAGTCAGGCGGTGATTTCGGGCGCGTTTTCCATGGCGCGGGCGGCGATGCAATTGGGCTTCCTGCCGCGCATGACCATCCGCCACACGGCCGAGGGGCAAAGCGGGCAGATCTACATCGGCACGGTCAACTGGCTGTTGCTGGCGGGGGTGCTGTGGCTGGTGATGGCCTTCGGATCCTCGGGCGCGCTGGCTTCGGCCTATGGCATCGCGGTGACCGGAACCATGGTGCTGACCACTATCCTGGCAACCCTGTTCCTGATCCGCACCGGGCGCCTGCCGGTTGTGGCGGCGCTGCTGGCCGTCAGCCCGTTCATGGTGATCGAGGGGGCGTTTCTGGCCTCGAATCTCGTCAAGCTGCATGACGGCGGCTATGTGCCGGTGACCATCGCGCTGATCCTGGGGATTCTGATGTGGGTCTGGTGGCGCGGCACCCAGCGGGTTCTGGCGCGCACCCACAAGCTGGCCATCCCGATCGAGGGCTTCGTGCGCGCGATGAAGGACAGTTCGGCCACCCGCATTCCCGGCACGGCGTTTTTCCTGACGCCCGATGCCGAGATGGTGCCCTCGGCCCTGCTGCACAACCTGAAGCACAACCGCGTGCTGCATGACCAGACGGTGTTCCTGACGGTGGAAACCCTGCGCGTGCCCTATGCCACCGCCGAGGAGCGCGCCTCGGTCGAACGGCTGGGCGGGGCCTTCGTGCAGCTGACCCTGCGCTTTGGCTTCATGGAGACGCCGAATGTCAGCCGCGCCATGACCCATGCCCGCCGCGCCGGCCTGCGGTTCGACGTGATGACCTCGACCTTCTTCCTGGGCCGGCGGCGGCCGGTGCCCTCGGGCTCGGTCGGTGCGGCGCGGCTGATGGACCAGCTTTACGCCCTGCTGTCGCGCTTTGCCGCCGATCCGTCGGACTTCTACCACCTGCCGCGCGACCGCGTGGTGGAACTGGGGGAGCGGGTCGCCATCTGATCACCGGCGCGCGCGGCCTATGTTTCAGAATGTTTCATGTGCATTCACGCACGATAACGGTGCTGTGAGGTGGACTATCCCAGCGACGGAACAGCGCGCATGATGCGTTTGTCCGAAGGCGGTAGCGGCGCTTTGCGATGTGTTTACCGCGAGATGATAGCGCAACCACTTGAACCACGGCGGCGCGCGACATACCTGAACGGTTCCCTCGGGGGCTGCGACAGACCCGAGGCCAGAAAGGGGGCGACATGAGCACCTACGCAAACCTTCCAGCACCCAGCCCCGAGCAGGGTCTGAACCGCTACATGCAGGAGATCCGGAAGTTTCCGCTTCTGGAACCCGAAGAAGAATACATGCTGGCCAAACGCTGGGCCGACCATCAGGATTCCGGCGCCGCGCACAAGCTGGTCACCAGCCATCTGCGTCTGGCCGCCAAGATCGCCATGGGCTACCGCGGCTATGGTCTGCCGCAGGCCGAGGTGATTTCCGAAGCCAACGTCGGCCTGATGCAGGCCGTGAAGCGCTTTGACCCCGAAAAGGGCTTCCGCCTGGCCACCTATGCGATGTGGTGGATCCGCGCCGCCATTCAGGAATACATCCTGCGGTCGTGGAGCCTGGTGAAGCTGGGCACCACCAGCGCGCAGAAGAAGCTGTTCTTCAACCTGCGCAAGGCCAAGGCCAAGCTGGGCGCGCTGGAAGAGGGCGACCTGCGTCCCGAAAACGTCGCCCGGATCGCCAAGGATCTGTCGGTGACCGAGGATGAGGTGGTCGAGATGAACCGCCGCCTTGCCGGCTCGGACGCCTCGCTGAACGCGACGGTGGGTTCGGACGGCGACGGCTCGACCCAGTGGCAGGACTGGCTGGAAGACGAAGACAGCGATCAGGCCGGCGCCTATGAGGCCCGCGATGAATATGAGGCGCGGGCGGCCCTGCTGCGTCAGGCCATGTCGGTGCTGAACGACCGCGAAAAGGACGTGCTGATGAAGCGCCGTCTGGCCGAAGACCCGGTGACGCTGGAAGACCTGTCGGAAAGCTATGGCGTCAGCCGTGAGCGCATCCGCCAGATCGAGGTGCGGGCCTTTGAAAAGATTCAGGCCCGCATGCGCGAACTGGCCCGCGGCAAGGGCATGGTGGTTCCGGCCTGACCTCTAGACCTGCCGCAGGAAAGCGGCGATGCGGGCCATGACCTTTGCGTCGTGGCCCGCCCATATGTGGCCCCCATCCGGCAGCATCATCAGTTCGGCCCCCGGAACCGTCCGGGCGATGTGGCGCGCGGCCTCGGCGGTGCCGAAACGGTCATCCTCGGCCGAGATGGCCAGCGTGGGCGCGGTGATCATGGCCAGCGGGAAATCGGGCGGATGGCCGGCCCAGAAGGCATCGTTCAAAAGGCCCCGATATTTCAGGCTGACCGGCAGGATGCCGTAAAGGATTGCGCGCACCCGCGCCTGTTCGTCGGGGGGTGCTGCATGCACCAGCGCCGGGTCGGTGGCCAGCAGCGTGGCGATCAGCCGGTCTTCGGACAGCCGCAGCGCGCCCCAGATCAGCACATCCGACCGCAGGCCCCGCCGGATGATCCAGCCGGCGATGGCATCGGGCGGCGGGGGCGGGGTGCGGCCCGGCACGAAGGAGGCCGGCACCGCCGCCACCAGCGCCGAGACGTGCTGCGGCTGGCCGGTGGCCATGGCCAGCGCCGGCAACGCCCCCGCCGATCCGCCGATGACCGGAACCCGCGCCAGTTCCAGATGATCCAGCAGATCGGCCAGCGCCTCGGCCTGCACGAAGGGCGACGGGTCGGCGGGAAATCCGGTGCCCAGATAGCCGAAACGCGAGGGCGCGATCACCCGGAAGCCGTCCGCGATCAGCCGGCGCGCGAAAAGCAGGCCCTGATCATAGCCGCCGCCGGTGCCGTGCAGCATCAGGACCGGCGGGCCTTCGCCTGCTTCGGCATATTCGGCGGGGCCGTGACGCGTGGGCGCCATACGCGGCGTCCCCGCGGCCGCAAGTGCCGAACGGGCGCGATCCATCACCCGGTCATAATCGCGCCAGCCGGCAAGGGCGGCCACCGCTGCCGCCAATGCCGCCCCTGTCAGAAAAACCCTGCGCCGCATGATCCGGCACTCCGTTGCCCCATCAAGAATGGTCGTCGTGCGGGGGCCGGGCAAGGGGTGCGGCAAGACGCCCATTCTGACGGCGCTTGTCACTGGCGGGCCGGGCGCGGGCGGGGCAGGATGGCGCCACCCGGAACGGAGACACCGATGCGTGCCATTTTGCTGTTGCCCCTTCTGCTGGCCGCCTGTGTCGGCAATATCTCGGGCGCGCCGGCGGAACGGGCGCTGGCGGGGCGGACGGTGGTCTTTGGCCCCGAGGGTGCGACGAAGGACGACACGTTCTGGCAGGAATGGCGGGCCGACGGCACCACGCGCACCGGCGGGCCTTCGGTCTTTCATGACAAGACCGGCCGCTGGAAAACCGACGGCGCCGGGCGCTATTGCGAGATCTTCGGCGTTTCCACCGAATGGACCTGCTGGCGCGTGACCCTTGGCCCGGGCGATCAGGTGCGGTTCTGGGAAATCCCGGGCGAGGTTGCCGACCTTCTGATCTTTCACAAGGACATGACGGGCCACTTCCTGCCCTGATGCCGCGGTCCGGGCCTTTTCGTTTGCCCGCGGGCGGGGCCTGCGCTAAGCGCGGGGTCAAACGGAGTTGCCCATGACCATGCTCGGAACCTTCCTGAAACCCATGCACCCCGAGGGCTGGCGCTTTGTCGGCGTCTTCGCGGCGGTGACGGTGGTGCTGTTCCTGATCTGGGAGCCTTTGGGCTGGATCGGCACGGGGCTGACCGTCTGGTGCTATTACTTCTTCCGCGACCCCAAGCGCGCCGTGCCGCTGGACCCGGGCCTGATCCTGTCGCCCGCCGATGGCGTGGTCTCGCTGATCGAACCGGCGGTGCCGCCGGAGGAACTGGGCCTTGGGCCGCAGCCGATGATGCGGGTCTCGGTCTTCATGTCGGTCTTCAACTGCCATGTGAACCGCCTGCCGGTCGAAGGCCGGATCGCCGCCGTGTCCTATCGGGAAGGCAAGTTCCTGAACGCCTCGCTGGACAAGGCGAGCGTGGACAATGAACGCAACGCGCTGGCGGTGGAAATGGCCGACGGGCGGCGGATTGCGGTGGTGCAGATCGCCGGGCTGGTCGCGCGGCGCATCCTGTGCTGGGCCAAGCCGGGCCAGCACATGCGCGCGGGCGACCGTTTCGGCCTGATCCGCTTCGGCTCGCGCCTGGACGTTTATCTGCCCGACGGGGTCGAACCCGAGGTGGCCATCGGTCAGACCATGATCGCCGGCGAAAGCGTGATCGCCCGGCTGCAGGGGCCGCAGGTGCCCCGCCTGTCGCGGATGGAGTGACGATGCAGGACGAGCCGCAGCCCGAAAAGGCCCCCGAAAGCCCGCCCGAAACGCGGCCGGCCCGGCCTCGCTGGCCGATGAAGCCGCGCCGCGACATGCCGCTGATCCAGCTTCTGCCGAACATGATGACCATGGCGGCGCTTTGCGCGGGCGTGCTGTCGATCCGGCTGGCCGCCGGCGGGCGCTTTGCCGAGGCGGTGGCGCTGATCCTGGTGGCGGCGGTGCTGGACGGGCTGGACGGGCGGCTGGCGCGCTTTCTGAAAAGCGAAAGCCCGATCGGGGCGGAACTGGATTCGCTGGCCGATTTCCTGAACTTCGGCGTGGCGCCGGGGCTGATGCTGTCGTTCTGGGCCTTTCCGGGCCGGCCTGACCTGGGGTTCGGCGCGGCGCTGATCTATGTGGTCTGCTGCGTGCTGCGTCTGGCACGGTTCAACGTGGGGAACGAGGCGGCGGCGGTGCTGGCGCGGCAGGGCAAGTTTCAGGGCGTGCCGTCGCCCGCCGGGGCGATGCTGGTGCTTTTGCCGCTTTACCTGCATTTCCTGATGCCCGAATGGCCCGACGCGCCCGAGATGGTGGTGGCGGGCTGGCTGGTGGCGGTGGGGGTGCTGATGATCAGCCGGCTGGCGACGCCCTCGCTCAAATCCGTGCGCATCCCGACCGAGAATGCCGCGCTGGCCGTGGTGGGCGGGGTGGCGGCCGTGGTCCTGTTGCTGCGCTACCCCTGGGCCACGCTGACCACGCTGTCGCTGGCCTATATCGCGGCGCTTCTTCATGCCGCCTGGGTGCAATACGGCCCCCGCCGTTGACCCTGCGCGGGCGCTGACCTAGGATGTTGGCGCTAACGGATGGAGGGGTCGATGAAGCCGGTCAGATGGGGCATTCTGGGCGCAGCGCGGTTCGCGCGCGAACACATGGCGCCGGCTATCCATGCCGCCAAGGGGGCCGAGCTTTATGCGCTGGCCACCTCGGATGCCGAAAAGGCCAAGGGGTTCAGCGCCTTCTGCCCCGGTCTTAAGGTGCATGCCAGCTATGAGGCGCTGCTGGATGACCCGCTGGTCGATGTGGTCTATGTGCCGCTGCCGAACCATCTGCATGTGGAATGGTCGCTGAAGGCGCTGAAGGCCGGCAAGCATGTGCTGACCGAAAAGCCGGTGGCACTGCATGCCCCCGAGGTGAACGCGCTGATCGAGGCGCGCGACCAGAGCGGGCGTTTTGCCACCGAGGCCTTCATGATCACCCATCATCCGCAGTGGCAGACCGCCCGGCGCTGGGTGGAAGCTGGCGAGATCGGCCGGCTGGTGCATGTGGATGCCGCGTTTTCCTTCAGCCTTGTCGATCCGGGCAATATCCGCAACCGGCCTGAAACCGGCGGCGGCAGCCTGTATGACATCGGGGTTTACACCTTCGGCTCGGTCCGCTGGGTGACCGGGGCCGAACCGGTGGACCTGACCGCCCGCATCCGCCGCGAAAACGGGGTTGAGGTCTTTGCCCAGGTCGCCGGGGTGATGGAGGGGCGGGGCCACCGCTTCACCTACGGCTCGATGACCTCGATGCGGATGTACAACCGGCAGGTCGTGACCTTCCAGGGCGAGAAGGGCATGATCCGGCTGGAGGGCGGGCCGTTCAACGCCAATGTGAACGATCTGGCCGAGGTGGAACTGCACCGCGGCGGCCATGCCGTGCTGACCGAACGCTTCCCGCGCGACAACCATTATGTGCTGCAGGTCGAAGCCTTCGGCCGCCACATCCGAGAGGGCGGCGACTATCCCTGGACGCTGGAAGACGCCCGGGGAAGCCTTGCGATGATCGACCGTGCCTATGCCGCGGCGGTTGAAATCGGCTAGGCGGTCGGGATGGTGCGTGAAATCACGCACCCTACGCCC